>JAHFCA010000001.1 GCA_023249715.1 Elusimicrobiota bacterium | reverse complement strand
TTTTCTTTCTGGCGAATGTCCAAGCGCACGCTGGAATAGAATTTAAGGGCCAACCCGCCGGTCGTGGTTTCCGGATTGCCATAAAACACTCCCACTTTTTGCCGCAACTGATTAATAAAAATTAAGCAGGTGTTCGACTTAGATATGGTGGAGGTCAACTTTCGGAGCGCCTGCGACATGAGCCGCGCCTGCAATCCCATGTGGGCATCTCCCATTTCTCCGGCTATTTCCGCCTGCGGCACCAGGGCGGCCACAGAATCGATCACAATAACATCAAGCGCGCCGGAACGAATAAGTTTTTCAGTAATTTCAAAAGCCTGCTCTCCGGAATCCGGCTGGGAAATTAACAAATTTTCAATATCCACCCCCAGTTTTTTCGCGTAGGTTGGGTCCATCGCATGCTCAGCGTCTATATAGGCAGCCACTCCGCCCAACTTTTGAGCTTGAGCAACAATGGATAAACAAAGGGATGTTTTTCCGGAAGATTCCGGCCCATAAATTTCCACAACTCTCCCCCGCGGAACTCCGCCAATGCCAATCGCGATATCTAAGGGAAGAATTCCCGTCGGAATCACTCCCACGCCCGATACTTTAGAACTTTTTTCCCCTAACCGAATCAACGATTCTTGTCCAAAATCTTTTTTAATTTGCGAAAGCGCCAGCTCCAGAGCCTTCGATTTATCATCTTTATTCATTCCCCTACCTCCTCATACTTTATTAAGTTATTTTATTCTAGTACTTAGACCCCCCTATTGCAACCAAAATCTCTGAGGGAAAACTCAAGGGCGCAGGGTCATCAGCGACATCTAATAAATAGAGAAACTCTTCAGGATCTTTTCAAAGTCCACCAGATATTCAAAATAAGAATTCGCCGGCGCCCAACAACTAATGATAAACGCTTGCTCACCGTCGCTGTTTCCCCCTTTTATCCAATAAAGAATCTTAAAAAATGTCGGGCGCCCCAAACGGTTCTGCCCCATATAAGTTCCAATGTAAGAAGGACCTACCGGATACAGAACCTCCCTACCGCTCCGTTTTTCCATTCTCAAGGAAGGCTCTAAATTTATGGCCCACTCCTTGGCGCTTAAAGGAGCGGTAGACTGGCTTACTCCCGCAAAATGAGGCTCTTCTATTTTTTGCAGCACCGGACCTAACCCTACTTTTAATGTTTTTAACTCTCCTTGAGCTTTGTGATCTTCAGAATAAAACTGAACTAAAGTTTGCTCATCTAAAATAGATTCTAATTTCCATCCGCGGGGGACCTCCAAGCGCACCCGAAATTTAGGATTAAAATATTCTTTATCTTTAATCACGCCTTCTTTCCCGCTGGGCAAAGCGGGCAACTCTTTCATAATTTCTTGATATCGTTCAAATCGGTCCTCCACAGTTCCGGTAGAAGGGAGTGCGGAATATTTCGCTTCCAAAATTTTCTTTATCTCTTTTATGCGTTCGTTCGTAGGGGGGTGCGTTCTTAAAAAAATTCCAATCCCGGAAACTTCTTCTTCTCCCAAAGAACCCATCCTTTTAAAAAAAGAGGTCATCGCATCCGGGTCATACCCTGCCAATACCGCGTAACGCAATCCGGATCGGTCCGCTTCGAGCTCAAACTCTCTCCCAAATCCTCTTAAAAACCCGGTGGAAATAAGCTGCGTTGCTTGGTTCAGCACCGCGTAGGCTCGAGGGTCGTCCACAGAAGGGCCATATAAAGCGATGGCTACCGTAGAAAGTGTGGAAAGAAATTGATACCCATACGCCTTTTGCAGCATTTTAACCGTATGGAACCCCGTAATATGCCCTACTTCATGGCCCAACACACAAGCCAGCTCCGCTTCATCATCAATGAGTTGTAAAATTCCTCGGGTTATAAAAACAACTCCCGGCACAGCAAAGGCGTTTACAAGCTCCGTATCTAAGACCACAAATTCATAAGTGATATTTTTACGTTCACACACCGATACAATTTTTTGTCCTATTTCCCGCACATATGCTTGCACCACTGGGTCAACATAAATTCCATATTCTTTAATGATCTCTTTTTTTGCCGATTGCCCCAACTGGACCTCCGCGGACTCTGAAATCATATGGAATTCTCTTTTTCCTGTTATAGGATTGCGCGCGCACCCTGAACAGAGTATAAGCAAAAGGAATAAGAAGGATTTTTTTAGGTAGTTTATGCTGATAAAGTGCTTCCGTAGCGAGGTTTTGGATTTTGGATTTTTATCGAAGCAAAATTTTTTTACCATACTGACTAGGTATGGTAAAAAAAATTTGCGAAGAGAAAAACCAAAAGCCAAAACCGCAGTAGGAATGACTTTATCAGCATAAACTAGTGTATTCGTAAAACTATTTGAAGCAGGAGGTTCACCCCTAGGCCGGCGAACAGATCGTCAAGAAGAATTCCCCATCCGCCCTCAATATTTTGAATATTTTTAAAAGGCCATTTACAAACATCCAATAGCCGGAATAATAGGATAGCCGCGATTAAAACCCAGCCCCAGGTTCTACGATCTATAACGGGAGGCAAAAAACAAACGCAATAAATAAAACCAATGATCTCGTCGCAAATAATTCTAGAGTCGTCCTTAATCTTAAATATTTTTTCCGCGCGGTCGGCGCTAAAGTAAGCGAGCAAGGTGGTCAAGCCAAGAGCCATCCCCGCTTTAGGGCCATGCAGAGGAAACCCCAAAAGAACGAATCCGGCTCCCAGCAGCGTTCCCCACAAACCCGCCCCAGTCCAGCGAGAAGGAATCGGCAGCTTTTTAAATAGAGTTCTTAAATTCAAAAACCCTGCCCCAAACCCTGTAGCTAAAACAAGAGCGCTAAAATTTAAAAAAGAACCCATAAGAATAAATCGGCCTAAATATTTTTAGATTTTAAGTCTTCAGAAAAGAGATAACGGTTTTTGTAGAGATAGTTTATCCCGGAGATTAAAGTTAAAAGAGTGGTAATAAAGATAAGCCAATAAGGGAGCCAGTTTAAAATCCAACCTCCAAAATAATACCCGCCGCTCAAATTTAAAAGGTCCGGGGCCTCCACCCCATAAAAATGGTTTAACAAAGAATTAACGCAAAGAATAATAAGAATCATAATAATGGAAATAATCTGAGACGTCGTCTTAAATTTACCCGATTTATCCGCCGGAATAATCACTCCCTTAGAAGCCCCCACCAGTCTTAACCCTGTAATTAAGAATTCTCTTCCAATAATTAAGACTACCATCCATGCGGGAACATGAATCTCTTTTAAATCCACAAAACAAATGAGAGCGGCCGATATCAAAAATTTGTCGGCTAAGGGGTCTATAAATTTCCCAAAAGTCGTAATCAGCCCCCATTTTCTGGCCACATAGCCGTCATAAATATCCGTCAACGCCGCCGCAATAAAAATAATCAGAGCAAAAAGCCGGGTCCAAACATTGTCAATAATGGTAAACACCATAAAAATAGGAACCAGCAAAACCCGCATGAGAGATAATTTGTTAGGTAAATTCATCCGCCGTTCCCCTTATCTTTATTTAAAATATATTTTATTGGAGAAAGAGATCCATCCTTTAGAAATTTAGAATCAATCTTCAGCTCATTCACTCCCTTTACCGCGCCTGCTTTTATTGGAATTTCTTTTCCGTTTAGGGTTACGGTAATCGCGGGCACATTTCCAATGCGAATAACAAAATCATTTTTGGCTTTCCATTGGTTTTCCATGCCCTGGCTCAAAAATCCTTGAAAGAGTTGCTTCCCATCTCCAACCACTCTCAGCCACACACTCCCCTCCGCTTTTGCGGCTAAAATCAGCTCCGAGAATCTATTTACCCGCGAATCTTCTGTTTGATTCTTCTGTTCCACCGCACCCTTTGATTTTCCCTTTTTAATTAAATTGTCTCTAATGAGTATAAATAGAATAAATCCTAAAACGAATAATAGAATTAAAATAACTAACCCCTGCGGGTCACTATTGCGAAATTTCGCATGCGCCTTCTTCTCTTCTGTTTGATTTTTTGCGGACATTTTTTTTAAGTTCGCCACTTCACTTTCATATAAAGAGACAACTTCATCTCCCGACAATCCCACACATTGAGCGTATTTTCTTAAAAACCCCACCCCATAGACGGAAGCCGGGAATTGTTGCCACTCCCCTTGTTCTATCCACTTTAAACAGGCAATAGAAATTTTTGTTTTTTGATGAATTTCATCCAGAGAAATTTTCTTTTTTTCTCTTTCCTGTTTTAATAGATCTTGCACTTTTACATTAAAAAGTTCTGCCATATTATTTGATATTAAATATTTCTACCGTGGGCTCTTCTTTAAAATTAAATAAAGACTTTTTTAATTCCGGGTTCACAATTAAATCTTTTAAATCGGTCGTAAAACTCAAACCATTCTCTCCACACCATTCTATTTTTCTTAGAAAAAAATCCGCTCTATGCACCCACAACCGCAGAGAACCGTTTTCTATTTTATCATGTGCGGGTTCCAAGTGCACTTCTAAACACTCAAAACTTTCCGGAGCCTCTTTATTTTCAATCGTCCATTGATACCCTTTTTCCAATTTTTCCAGTGATTCCTTGGACCCGGTTAAACATAAAAGAAAAAAGTTCCCTTCGGCCCAAGCCTCCCACGAATAGCGAGTGGCTTGTTTAAACCGGGGAGTATAGACGGTAACCTTATTTCCATTGCAAACAATCCATTGTTGCTCAGGAGATTTTTGCTCAATCTTTAGCAGGTTTGGACTCTTAAAATAAAACGTGCCGGAGCTAGATCTTATTTCATTCGACATGGTCGATCGGACAGATTGCGCATAATTAAATTGAATCGATTTACAGGCCTGATAGGACTTTTTCATTTCGGCCTTCAGCCCCTCAACGGTCATAGAAGCAGCCGTAGCTAAAAATCCAAAACAGAGCAAAACCAGAGTTGCGGTTAGTTGTTTATAGAAGGGAATCGAGGTCATTCTTCCTTGCTTTCTACTGCAGCAAGAAACTCGCCAAGACGGTCAAAATAAATTTTCCAGCGGTTGGTATCCTGGGGTTTTTCAATGAGTCCTTTTTTCTTAAGCAACGTCAATGCCCAGTCATAACGAGAACCAATTTCTCTATCGGCTCTCAGGAGATCTCCCGAAACTTTTTCCGTATCGCGAATCACCTTAGCGGCGCGAATCAACAATCTTTTATTATCTTCGCTCTCAAGAACAGAATTGTCTTCGCTCTCTTGCATCAATATTTCATAAGAGGGAGGACAATTTTGCACCCGAATAAAATCGACGACCCGGTGGACATCCCCTTCCGCAATAAACGCCCCTTGCAATCGAATAGGTTTGGCCGCTCCTGCTGCTAAATAAAGCATATCTCCTTTCCCCAATAAATTCTCAGCTCCTTGGGTATCTAAAATAACACGAGAATCCATTTTAGAGAGTACTTGGAAGGCAATTCTAGAAGGTAAATTCGCTTTAATCACTCCTGTTATCACGTCCACAGAAGGCCGTTGCGTCGCTAACGCCAAATGAATTCCAACGGCTCGCGCCATTTGAGCCAATCTCTGTATGAGATCTTCAATTTCTTTGCCTACGGTCACCATCAAATCAGCCAATTCATCAATAATCACCAAAATATAGGGTACTTTCGGAAATGTCTCTTTTACCGCCTTTTCATTGTATCCGTCTATATTGCGCACTCCATACTGAGCAAACTTTTTATACCGCTCTTCCATTACCTGCACTAATTTTTTCAAAGAGAGCACCGCGTCTTTAGACGATGTTATCACTTTCACATCAGCGGGGTCGCAGGAAGGATCGTAGAGATGTGGAATTCCATCATAAAGGGAAAGTTCCAATCTCTTAGGGTCTATCAACATAAGTTTAATTTGGTCGGGTTTAAAGCGATAGAGGATGGACATAATTAATACATGAATAGAAACAGATTTACCGGACCCTGTCGCTCCCGCAATTAAAAGATGAGGAGTCGCGCATAAGTCGGTTGCATACACTTCTCCCTCTGTGGTTTTGCCCATGCCAAAAGGAATAGAATAAGAACTATTTTGAAATATGGGAGAAGACACAATTTCTTTAAGATAGACGGAAACCGGCTTGGCGTTTGAAATTTCTATTCCTACCGCCGCTTTCCCGGGAACAGGCGCCAATACCCTCAGAGAGCGAGCCCTCATCGCCAAGGCGATGTCGTTCGCCAAAGTCTCAATCGATTGAACTCTCGTCCCCGGAGCCGGTGTTATGTCATAGCGAGTAATCACAGGACCCGGGTGAATATCAATGACCTTCGCATTCACGTCAAATTGTTCTAAAGTTTTTTCTAGTAGCGTGCCATTCTGGATCAGCTCTTCCTGATTAATCTCATAATTTTCCGTGGAAGAGCTCAACAGATCCGATTCTGGAATTCTATAATTTAGATAAGGGTCGGAATGAACTTCATTCCCTTCTTTGGGCGCTGGCGCCACTCCCTCTGTTTTTTTGGGTAGCAGGGGAGCTTCTTTTTTAACCGGATAATAAATTTTAACGGGGGAACCGTTTCCGTCGCTTAATTTTGAGGGTTCTAATTTTATGAACTCTTTCCGTTCTTGAGGAGATTTTTCATCTAATTTCTTAATCAGAATTTTCTTTTCGTTTATCTTTTTTCTCTCTTCTTTCCACTCCAAAAGATCAAAATAAATCTTGTCTTTTAAAGCATGCGCTATTTCTAGAGGAGATAATTTTAATAGTAACAGCATAGACAGGAGTGAAACGCTCAGAGAAATAATAAAAGTTAAAGGAGCGCCAAATTGTTGGACAAAGAATTGGTACACCCAGTGACCCAGGAATCCCCCCAACCCAGAGGGACCGCTTCCCAATGGAAAAAAAGCTAAGATACAGGAAGTAAAAATAAGTAAGGAAAGATAATATACGGACCCTTTCCATTGTTCTACTCTCTTTGGCTGGAATAAACGGGAAAGCCCTAAATGACCCAACCAGAGAGGGAATAATACCGAGGCCCACCCGAAAAAACGGAGCAATAGATCGTGGTTCCAATGGCCAAACTTCCCGGAGACTCCAGGAAATATCAATACAAATATAAAAAACAAGGAGAGCGCCATAAGCGTAAAAGCTCCCCAAATAAGTTTTTTTCCTTTTTTAGATTTGCGTGTTATGGAATGGGTACGATTTGCCACAGATTAATGGGAATAAAATTTAAGCGATGGGATCACAATTAAAAAGAGCTTGTCCTTTCGTAACAGACTTTCCATTTTCTACCAAAATTTGAACAATTTTACAGGAACTATCGGCCTTAATCTCGTTCATAACTTTCATCGCTTCTATAATGCACAAAGTAGTTCCAGGCTGAACTGTCTCTCCCTCTTTAACAAATGCTGCCGACTGAGGAGAAGAGGACCGATAAAAAACTCCGTTTAAGGGAGATACAATTTGTTTATAATCTTTGGAAGAAGCTGAAAGCGAGTCTGGAATATGGGACTGTAGTAATTCAGGAAAAAAATCAGTGCGGCGGCGTCTTAAATTATTAGGATTAGTATTGGGATCGTGTCTTTTTAAGGTTACCTTGCCACCCGGAATCTCTACTTCTAATTCCAGAAGGTTAGAATCTACCATCTTTTTATAGTAAAAAGATAATTCTTCTACTTCTACCATTAAAGAATTTTATTTTCTAAATTTGCCGCGATCTCTGGAAAAGGGAGGACGGCTGGGTCGCGGTCTTGGAGAATACTCTCCCCCCTGCTCTTCTCCTCCCGGCAAAAGCGCTTTTCTCGATAAATTAACTCGCCCCTGAGCATCGATTTCAATACACTTCACCGTGATTTCGTCCCCTTCTTTAAGAACATCTTCCACTTTTTCAACCCTAGCAACATCAATCTGAGAAATGTGAACGAGTCCTTCTTTTCCGGGTAACACTTCCACAAAGGCTCCAAAACTCATTAAACGCGTTACCTTCCCTTTGTAGACTTTTCCTATCTCTACTTCAGCTACGGTAGATTCTACCATATCTTTTGCCTTTTCTACCGCAGCGGAATCGCTGGAAGAGATGGAAACCTTGCCATCATCGTCCACATTCACTTCCGCTCCGCTCTCTTCGATTATTTTACGGATGTTCTTTCCCCCAGGGCCTATAAGCGCTCCGATTTTTTCTACAGGAATAGTCACGACTATCATTTTAGGGGCAAATGCAGAAAGATCTGCGCGATGCTCGGCCAATACCGCATTCATTTTCCCCATAATATGTTCCCGGCCCTTTTTAGCCTGAGCCACAGCTTCTCTTAAAATCTCTAAGGTCACCCCTTCAATCTTTACATCCATTTGGAGAGCGGTAATTCCCTTTGAGGATCCGGCAACTTTAAAATCCATATCTCCCAAATGGTCTTCCATTCCTATAATATCCGATAGAATAGCGTATTTTTTTCCACCTTCATTCTTAAAATCTGTAATTAAACCCATAGCAATCCCCGCGCAGGTCGATTTCACGGGGACGCCCGCATCTAATAAGGCTAACGAACCGCCACAGACGCTTGCCATAGAAGAAGAACCGTTCGATTCCAAAATTTCAGAAACGACGCGCAACGTATAAGGAAACTCCTCGCTCGTAGGGAGCAACGGCAACAAAGATCTTCTGGCTAACGCTCCATGGCCAATTTCTCTTCTTCCGGGAGTACGGTCTCCTCTCGCCTCTCCGGTAGCAAAACCGGGAAAATTATAGTGGAGCATAAATCGTTCTTTATATTCTCCTTTTAATTCGTCCATAATCTGCATGTCATCCGGAGTACCTAATGTCACGGTGACCAACGCTTGTGTTTGGCCGCGAGTAAACAAGCTAGAACCATGGGTTCTGGGCAAAACTCCAACTTCACATGCAATGGGCCGAATCTGGTCCCAGGCTCTGCCGTCTGTTCGAACCTTCTCATTTAAAACCAACGCCCGGGATTCCACATAGAGCACATCTTCTATAATCTGCCCCATCATCAGTTCTTGCTCTGGATAGGTTTCAGATAAAGATTGGATCATAGCTGTTTTAACTTCTGAAAACGCATTTTCCCTCTTTGCTTTATCCGGAGTGCGAATCAGTTCCCGAATTTTGGGGCGTACAGACTCTTCCACCGCCTTCTTCATTTTGGGATCCGCCTTCGGCGCTTCAAAACTCATCTTTTCTTTGCCACATTCTTTTATCAATGGCGCAAGAGCTGCGCAAATAGCTAAAATCTCTTTTTGAGCGACTTCCAAAGCTTCCAATATCTTCTCTTCGCTCACTTCGGAAGCGCCGCTTTCAATCATAATGAGTCCTTTAGGACTCCCCGCCACCACTAAATCCAAAGTGCTGTTTTTTTGCTCTGCGTTAGTTGGATTGATGACAAAATTTCCATCAATTAATCCTACCCGAACAGCTCCTAGCGGACCATTAAATGGAACTTGAGAAACGCAAACTACTGCGGAAGCTCCCACAATAGAGGCAATATCGGTATCGTTATCCTGATCGCAAGAGAGCACCAAAACATTCACCTGGACAGCATTCCTAAAACCTTCTGGGAATAGCGGTCGGATGGACCGATCCACTAATCGGGAAGTTAAAATTTCATTTTCACGAGGGCGGGTTTCCCTTTTAAAGAAACCTCCCGGAATTTTTCCCGCCGCATACGTTCTTTCTCTATAATCTACGGTCAGTGGAAAAAAATCCTGCCCTTCTTTTACTTCGGAAGCCACAGCCGCTGTCACCAAGAGAACAGTCTCCCCTAACCGGACTAAAGCGGACCCGCTTGCCTGCTTGGCAACTCTGCCAATTTCAATCTCTAGTTCTTTGGCTCCAAAAGGTATTTTTAATTTATAAGGATTTGATGACATAATCACTCTCTCTTTTTATTTAAGTTTTTGAAGACCCGAATCGCTTGTAGGAGTGCTATTGGGGAGCGATTACTTTCTGAGGTCTAAACGCGAAATTAACTTTTGATACTGGTCTGGATTCTCATTTTTAATATAGTGGAGCAATCGACGACGATGACCCACCATTTTAAAGAGACCCTGCAATGAAGCAAAATCTTTAGGACATTGTTTCAAATGCCCGGTTAAAACCTGTATCTGTTCCGACAGAAGCGCAATTTGCTGAGATGTGTTCCCGGTGTCCTTTTCATGGACACGAAATTCCCCGATGAGTGTTTTTATTTTCTCTTTAGTTAATGCCATATAAGAACATAGAATAGCAATTTTTTATTTATAAGTAAAGTTACACTCGTCATTCCCGCGTAAGCCGGAAGAAAAGCGAATGCTTTGTAACCTCAAGATCCTTCTTCAATTGCGCTTTTAAACTTCCCAGGGAATCGAATTTTTTCTCCGATCTGATTTTTTTAAGAAAGTGCGCGGTAAGAGTTTCCCCATAAAGATTCCCTCTAAAATTAAGCAGATGGACTTCCAAGCGTTTATTCTTTAAGTCATCCATAATCGTGGGGCGCACCCCCACGTTTGCCATGCCAATCCAGAATTTATTCTCATCCTTCAAGTTCACCTTAACCACAAAAACACCTTCCGGTAAAATTTTCATGGGATCGACTTTAAAATTTAGGGTCGGAAATCCAATTTTTTTGCCAATCCCCAAACCAGGTACAACGGTCCCCTCTGCAGAGTACGCTCGGCCTAAAAGATCATTCGCCAATTTTAAATGACCGCGCTTAAGACTCTCTCTAATCCAGCCCGAAGAAATAGGACGTTCTCCCTTGAGTAAGGGAGGAAGCACCTCTACTCGAATTCCTTTCCTTTTTGCCATCTTCTTTAAAAAGGGGATAGTTCCCTCTCGAGACGATCCAAAACAAAAATTGTACCCCACCACAATCCCTTTAGCCCCGCATTGCCGCAGGATAATGCGGTTAAAGAAATCCGTAGCGGAAACCGAAGCTAACGATTGGTTAAAATTTAAAACACGGACTCGATCTATTCCTATAGAATTCAGAAAACGTCTCTTTTCCTGGATAGTCGTCAATAGGGTAGGTTCTTTGCTGGGAGAAAAATAAAGCCGCGGGGGTTTTGTAAAGGTTAAAGCCAGGGATTTTAAATGCAGTTCCTTAGCAAAGGTTGTAACGCTATTTAAGAGAGCTTGGTGACCTCTATGAACGCCATCAAACGTGCCAAGGGTAAGAATATTTCCCTTATTTTCCATGAATCCGGGATATTACACCGCCTTTTTTGCCGCAGTCAGGATCTTTTCATAAACATTTTCTAAAGAATCCTCTATTTCGCAACCCGCGGCGTAGCGATGCCCGCCCCCGCCAAATTTCTCCGCAAGCGCGCAAACATTCGCTTCTCTCCTCCCTCTAAAACTCACCTTAACGGGGTCTCCGCTTTTAGGCTGGCGCACCAAGATAGAAATTAAAGTGGTGGGAATCATAAGCCCATAATTAACGATCTCTTCGGTATCTTCATCCGTAGAATGCGTCGCGCTAAAATCTTTAGGAGCAATTGCCATCATGGCGATTTTATTATTTTGCATGAGCTCTAAATTACTTAAACAATGTCCCAAAAGCTTCAGAGCGCTCCGCCCACGCGTTTCGAACATTTTTTCACTTAATGGCGCTGGCTGAACTCCGCGTTGTAACAAACGGGACGCAATCCACAGAGTTTCCGCATTCGTATTGGAATGACGAAATCTTCCCGTATCGGCGGTAATTCCCACATACAAACATGTGGCTTCATTCTTTGTTAAAGGAAAGTTTAATTGTTTAAAAAGATAAAACAATTGTTCCGAATTAGAGGAGGCCTTCACGTCAATTAAATTGATATCTCCAAAGGCTCCATGTTTTAAATGGTGATCAATATTGATTACCGTTTTAACTCTCTTTTTTAAATCAATAATATTTCCCATTCGGTCGGGACCCGAACACTCAAAAATAATCGCCACATCATAATTTTTTATAACATTTTTAGATGTCTTTATCGTCTTAACTCCAGGCATAAAGGACAAGTTCAAAGGAACCGATTCGGCATTATAGATATCGCATTTTTTATGGAGGCGATGTAGCAGGCTCTGCATGGCTAACTCCGAAGCCACCGTATCCCCGTCCGGTTTTTTATGCCCCGAAAGAAAAAAAGTTTTACCTGCTTTAAGGGCAACAATAATCTCTTGAAATATTTTAACTTTATTCATGGAAGAAAAAGATTTTATTGTGGTTTTTGTTCTGAATTGTTTTCCGCTGGGTCGTCGGTGCGTTCTTGGGCAATTTGGTTTAAAATAGAATTAATTCTTTGAGCTTGTTCTAGAGTCGTATCAAATATAAATTTAAGCGTAGGAACTTTTTTTAAGCTTTCCAACCTTTTTCCTAAAGAATGCCGAATAAAAGAGACCGCGCGAATTAAAATTTCTCCGCTTATCTTTTTTTCTTCCTCACTCCCATAAACAGAGTAGAAAACCTTTGCTTCGCTTAAATCATCCGATACTTTTACGGCCGTAATGGTAACAAAACCCAATTTTGGATTTTGAATTTCTTGAACGAGTTTAGAAATTTCATGCCGTAAGAGTTCGCTCACCCTTTCCGATCGCTTAAACTGCATGGGGATTACTCTAATTTTCGAGCATGCGTCTCTATAATATAGGTTTCAAGGATATCTTTGGGGTTTAAATCATCAAAGTTTTCCAAAGAAACTCCGCATTCAAAACCTTGCTCTACTTCTTTTACATCATCTTTAAATCGTTTTAATGCGAGTATTTTTCCATCGAATATAATTTTGGAATCTCTCAGCAGCCTTACGCGAGCAGCCCGGCTAATTTTTCCTTGCACCACCATACATCCGCCTACTTTCCCTTGAGGGGTTTTAAAGACTTGACGGATTTCCAAACGACCCTGCGCACTCTCTTTTTCTTCTGGAGTCAGGAGCCCGCTGAGAGAATCGCGAATATCCTTTATCACCTCATAAATAATGCGATAGGTTTTTATTTCTATGCCTTCTCTGCGGGCAAGCTCTTCCCCCGCCGGTTCGGGCCGAACAGAAAAACCAATCAGGATCGCATCCGAAGCGGCTGCCAACGAAACGTCGGATTCTGTAATGCCTCCCACCCCGGAATGGATCACTCGAACCATAATTTCATGATTTTCAATCTTACCAATAGAATCCTTCAACGCTTCTAAGGAGCCCTGAACATCGGCTTTTAATACAATTTTTAATTCTTTAATTTTTCCTTCTTTAGCCACTTTTGAGAGTAGTTCCAAAGAGATGTGGCGCTTCTTTTCAAAAATAGCTTCTCGGCTTAAATTTTTTCTTTTTTCAATGATATCTCGAGATTCTTTTTCTGAATTCACCACAATCACGCCATCCCCTAATTGAGGAGTCTCAGAGAATCCCAGCACTTCTACCGGAGTTGCCGGAGTGGCTTCAATAATGCGGCATCCCCTATCATCCGTTAGAGCCTTTACCCGACCACTCGTTAATCCGCAGACAAAAGTGTTGCCTATTCTTAAGGTTCCTTTTTGAACCAATACGGTCGCTACCGGACCCTTTTGGGGATCGAGTTTCGCTTCGATCACCACCCCTCGCCCATTCCGATTGGGATTTGCTTTTAGTTCCATTAATTCCGCTTCTAAGAGAATCATTTCTAAAAGTTTATCGATATTCAAACGCTTTTTAGCGGATACCTCTACAAAAATAGTTTTACCCCCCCATTCTTCCGGACTTAAATCATATTTCGAAAGTTCTTGTTTCACTCTTTCCGGTTTTCCTTGAGGCAAATCAATTTTATTGATCGCGACTAAAATATTCACTCCGGCGGCACGGGCGTGATCAATCGCCTCCACAGTCTGAGGCATTACTCCATCATCGGCCGCTACCACCAATACCACTAAGTCTGTCGCTTGGGCTCCCCTCGCTCTCATGGCGGTGAATGCTTCATGGCCGGGAGTATCTAAAAATACAATATCGCCCTTTTCACAACGAACTTTGTACGCTCCAATATGCTGCGTAATGCCTCCCGCCTCTTTTTCCGCGACCCTCGCTTCCCGAATAGCGTCTAGCAAAGAGGTCTTCCCATGGTCCACATGGCCCATCACCGTAACAATGGGAGGTCTGGGTTTTAAATTGCTTTTATCTTCCTCTTCATTTTTTAACATCCCTTCTTCGCTATAGATGGGAACAAATTCAGCCTCCACCCCATATTCCGCAGCTAACAGAGTAGTCGTATCCACATCTAAACGTTGGTTTAAACTCGCTCGCACTCCCATTTTTAACAGGCGCATTAAAATATCTCCGATCTTTAAATTCATTTTATCGGATAAATCTTTAACCGTAATAGTTTCATTAAATGTAATTTTTGGTTTCAATGATTCCCGTGGCTTCAAAGGAACTTCAGTAATATTTTGTTTTGTAGGTATTTCCAGCTTCTCTGTTTTTGGAGCTTGTTCTGGAATCACACTTTTTTCTTTAGAAGAAGGCGCGGCGCTCTCTTTGTTTACCACGGGTAGAGGAGCGATAACCGCAGGAATCGCAACAGTCGGAGATTCTTTAAGAGGACTTTCCCCAATGGAGAGTCCTAAAGATTTGGCCTTCGGCCCCCTTTTACTCTTAGCTTTTTCCGGAAGAGGACTTTTTTCTTCTTTAGGTTGCGTTGCCTTAACACTCTTTTTCTTGGCTGGATCCAATGTCTCCTTTTTGGGAGATTTCGTTCCCTTTTTCTCTTTCTTCACTAATACTCACCTCCTTTCCTTTTTCTTCCGCTGGCTTAGTTGCTTCTTTTTGATTCGCCTCTTTTTCTAGGAGAGCTTTAGCCGATTCTATTAATTTTTCAGCTGTTTTATCTCCAATGCCTTGCAGCGCAGTCAATTGTTCTTTGGTGGCGCTCGCTATCTTGGCGGGATGAGCCCATCCCCCTTTAATCAATACATCGGCTATTCTTGGCCCTACTCCCTCAATATCGGCTAGACTTTTTTGAGCGGAACTAAGTATTTTTGCCGCATCATCCTTTTTCTGTGATTCTGATTTTACGTTAATATTCCAACCGGTTAATTTTGAGGCGAGTCGGACATTTTGCCCATTTTTACCAATCGCAAGCGAGAGCATATCGTCCGGAACCAAAACATCCGCGATTTTAGAATCATCTTTCTGAATGGTTACCGATAATACTTTCGCGGGAGATAAAGAGGCGCCAATAAATTTTTCCGTCTCACTGTTCCACGGAATAAGATCAATTCTTTCTCCATGCAACTCATCAATAACGGGACGGATCCTAGACCCTCGCACCCCCACGCAAGTCCCTACCGGATCAATCTTAGAGTTGTTCGATTTTACTAATACCTTAGCCCTAAAACCAGGATCGCGAACAACAGAAATTACTTCTACGATTTTATCGGTGACTTCGGGAACTTCGAGCTCCAACAACCGCTTCACCAAATCTGGATGGGATCGGGAGACTATGACTACGGGCCCGCGACTGCCCCTCTCTACCCGTAATACCAAAACTTTAACCCGATCTCCCACATTAAAACGTTCCCGTCTCACTTGCTCGCTCATAGGCATTAAGGCCTCTGCCTTGCCCAGATCCACAATAATATTCCGATCCGCAAACCGAAATACAGACCCGCTGGCTAAAGAATTTTCTTTTCCGCTAAATTCCGCAAATAGAGTGGTGCGTTCCACCTCTCTAATTTTTTGCACAATAATCTGTTTGGCAATTTGGGCCGCAATTCTCGAAAAATCTTCCGTGTCCACAGCAATGTTCACGTCTTCCCCAAGCGCGGCTTTTAAACCTAAACTCAAAACTTCTTTGGGAGAAATTTCTTCTGTTGGATTTTTTACGTCCTCCACAACTTTCTTAATGACATACGCCTTTATGGCAGCAGTCTCCGGATCGATGGTGGCAATGACATTGATATTTTTACCATAATGCTTTCTATAGGCGGAAACCAAGGAGGCTTCTATCATCTTTAAGAGTTCTTCTTTTTTAACTCCTTTGTCTCTTTCAATTTGATCTAATAGCGTCGTTAGTACATTCTTTGCTTCGGCCATTTTATTATCCTTCTTTATAAATTAAATGATATTGAGATGCGCTTTTGCGATACTCTCGATTGGAATTTGAGCTAATCCACTCGTAGCATCTTCAACGGATATAGAGTGGTTTTTGCAATCGACTAATTTTCCTGCAAAATTTTTCTGTTTTGATTCCAGACTCAAAGGAGCATAGAGAGATACTTTAACGTTTTGTCCTATAAATTTTAAAAATTGGTCCTCTCTTTTTAATGTCCGGTTTATTCCCGGGGAAGAAATCTCTAAGACATAGGGAGTCATAAAGAAAGAAGTCGTATCCAGCCAACGTCCCAATGTTTCACTCATGCGTTCACAATCCTCCAGAGTAACTCCCGACTTCAATATTCCTTCTTTTACTTCAGGAGACGTTTCCTCAGGAGAGATAAGTTTATCCATAAAGACTCTTAAGATCCATCGCCCCCCCTCTTTACGATAATCCAAATCTACCAATTCAAAACCGTTTTCTTTCAGTTTAGAATCTATAAAATCTTGAATTTCTTTAGATAAAGACATTGGTTTCCTTTAAAAAACAAAAAAGCGGCATCACCTTCAGCCACTTCTATAATGATTATAACTTCTACGACGGGTCTATGTCAATGCGCTTTTAATTTTTTAAAGTTAATGTCGGCTTTCATATCCGTTCAATTAAATGCGTTAAGATTTCTTCTTTTCTTACATGGATCACCGTCTCCCCCGCTCTCTCTTTTACTTCTACCGTTCCGTTCTGAATGCCCTTCTCTCCGATGGTAACCCGGATGGGAGCCCCAATCAAATCGGCATCTTTAAACTTAACCCCGGCTCGTTCCGAACGGTCGTCTAACAAAACAGAAACACCCCGTTGGGTCAATTCTCTTTCAATTTCCAGACTCCACTCTTTGGTTTTTGGCTCCTCAAAATTAATGGGAACTAGAATCACCTGAAAAGGGGCGATCTCCCTGGGCCAAATAATTCCATTCGCGTCATAGCTTTGTTCGATCGCCGCAGCTACTACTCGGGATACCCCAATGCCATAACACCCCATCACAAAGGGATGCGATTTCCCCGCATCGTCCAAATAGGTGGCCTGCATCGCTTGAGAATATTTGGCGCCTAACTTAAACGTGTGCCCCACTTCAATCCCTCTGGAAAAACGTAAAGGAGACTCTTTCCCCTTCTCCTTGCACCGCAAACAGAGATCTTCCGATTTAACCTCTCTCCCATATTCTACGGCAGCTCTCTCTCGGTTCGCCGCGTAGCCGCAGCCATTGGAACAAGAAACAATTTCGTCCTCTCCGGTTTCGGCTAACACCATAAATTCATGCGAGAAACTGCCCCCAATGGCTCCGGATTCCGCCTGCACCGGCCAAAATTTAAGCCCGCACTTTTTAAAAATTTTCCCATACGCTTCAAACGCTTTCTCATAATAGTTTGAAGCATCCGTCTCATCGGCATGAAACGAGTAGGCATCCTTCATGTAAAATTCCCGGGCTCTCATCACGCCAAAGCGGGGACGGATTTCATCCCTAAATTTAGCGCCAAACTGGTACAATGTAATCGGCAATTGGCGGTACGATTTCACATCTTTTCGCACTAAATCGGTAATCACCTCTTCCGCCGTAGGCGCAAAACAAAATTCAGAATTTTTTCTATCTTTAATTCTCAGCAGCTCTTTGCCATAAACTCCCCATCGGCCGGTCTCTTCCCATAATTCTTTGGGTTGAATATGGGGCAGCCACACTTCCAATGCCCCGATGCCGTTCATCTCCTCCCGAATGATCTCCTCCACATTTTTTAGAACTCGCATCCCTAGGGGTAGGAATGAATAGAGCCCGCTCGCCACCTTGCGCACCATTCCGGACCGCATCATCAGTTGCGCAGAAACATTTTCCGCATCCCGAGGAGCCTCGCGCAACGTAGGAATATAATATTGAGATAATTTCATAATTTAAATTCTAGGATATTATATCCAACCCAGCCAGCGATACACAATATATCCCGCGTATTCCCGAATCGCATGCGTTGCCGCGGAGAGCGCTCCGGCGTCCGGCAAATATTCTAAAACAGTTCTGCGGCCTCCCTCTCCCCTCACAATTTCATAGTCGGTCGGCGAGGGGATCGCATCTATCCCAACGGAGCGGAATGTCGCTAGAGCTCTCCTCATATGGAGCGCCGAAGTAACAAGGAGTATTTTTTTCATTCCATGTCTCTCCATGGTTTGCTTAATGTTCAAAGCGTTTTGCCGCGTATTTTTGCTGCCATCTTCCAAAATAACAGATTTTTTTGGAACCCCCCAATCTTCCAAAAGCGTCAACATCGGCTGGGCTTCGGGAATGTTACCCAGCCAGGGAATGGCGCCGCCGCTGGCGATAATAAAAGGCGCTTTTTTTGCTTTATACAATTGCGCCGCATGGAGCACTCTATCGGATGCGTCACAAAGGTCTGGATACAGGCGGGGATAATAGGGAGCCCCTACCCCTCCGCCCAAAATCACAATCGCATCCGCGGAAGGCGACTCTTTCCATACCACAGGAAGATAGTTCCTTTCTAATTTCACCTGCAAATAACACGAAACCACCGGCATCGAAAACAGCCATAAAAAAACAAAACTAGAGCAAATTAAAAATATCGCCGTTCTCTTTTTTTTAAAACAGAATAATAGAATCGCCAATCCTAATAGTTCCAGGGAAATAGTTAAGGGATAAATTAAAACAGCCACCAGTTTACTTAAAAATAGTCCCATATCTATTGAAATATTTATTTATTAATAAACGGAATTTTTAAACGAGAGAGATCTTGGCTGGTCGCGTAAATAAATATCGTAATCAGAAGAGTCGCTCCCACCATATTCGCCGCGCGAACCATCTTTTTATTCAGTGGTTTTCGCATTATCCCTTCGATTAAATAAAGAAAAACATGCCCCCCATCCAACAAAGGGATTGGGAAAAAATTAAATAGTCCAAGAGATAACGATATCAGCGCCACCAACCCCAAAATTTCCTGAAACCCTTCTTTAGAGACTTTCGCGATAATCGTAACAATTCCAATAGGCCCCGCCAACTCCGGCTTTTTTCTCTGAACAATGGCATCCCCTAAATACTTTAGGGTTAAATAAGTCCAAAAATAGGTTTGATGTCCCGCGCTCGAAAGCGACTTAAAAAATCCTTGAGGAACCATTTCCACCATGGGAGATATGCCAATCACGCCGACCTCTCTTTGGGGATCTTTTTTAGGAATTACCGCCACAATTTTCTCAATTGATTGATTATTCACTATTCTTTTAAATCGGATATCGATCGTCTGTCCTGGGTGAGTATGAATAAGTTTTGCCGCATCTTCCCAACTATTTATTTCCTTTCCATTAATAGCCACCATATGGTCTCCCTTTGCGAATCCCGAGGCCTCGGCAGGGAATCCGGCTATTACCTCCCCAATCACAGGTTGGTTAGAGGTCTCGGCCTGTCCCCAAAAAAAGACCAGAGAAAAAAAACAAACAAAGGCTAAAATATAATTCATAACGGGCCCTGCCAAAGCAATGGCGCTGCGATGCTGCCAATTTTGACCAAAAAACTCGTCAGGAGCTCCGGAACTTTCTTCAATTTCCTCTCCGGCTGGCTTTACATATCCTCCCAAAGGAAGGAGACAAAAAGACCATCGGGTTCCTTTCCAATTAAAGCCAACGATTTCCTTGCCAAACCCAATCGCAAATTTTTCTACTCTCACCCCGTAATACCGGCACACTAAAAAGTGGCCCAACTCATGAATAACCACAACCACGCTAAACACTAACACAACTGCAATCAATGTCATCATATTTTAGTTCCTCTCAAACTTTCGTATAGTTTCTTCTGCCTTGCTTCTCGCCCATTGGTCCGCAAACAAAATAGATTCTAAATCCGTCCTCCCCGTATTTTTATGCCGTTCCAACACTTGCTCCACCACGGACGCTATTTCCGTAAATCGTATTCTTTTATTTAAGAACGCATACACCGCAATCTCATTTGAGGCGGAGAGCGCGGCGGGAAAAGTTCCTCCAGATTTTGCAGCCAAAAGAGCTAAATTGAGGGCGGGAAAGCGTTTAAAATCGGGGACTTCAAAATCGAGTTGTTTTATCCGGGCTAAATTAAGCCGGGCAATGGGACACGGTTTTCTTTCGGGATAGGTTAAGGCATATTGAATTGGCAAACACATATCCGGATGCGACAATTGGGCTAAAATAGAGCCATCTTCAAATTCCACCGCCGAATGAATAATGGATTGTCTATGAATTAGAATCTCAATTCTCTTTAATGGAACGCCAAATAAATAGTGCGCTTCTATCTTTTCCAATCCTTTATTCATTAAGGTAGCGGAATCGATAGTAATTTTTTTCCCCATAATCCAATTGGGATGCTTTAGGGCATAGTCCACCGTTACTTTAGAGAGGTCCCCGGAATAACGGTAAAAAGGCCCTCCCGAAGCCGTAAGAATAATTTTATGAATTGAATTTCCATTTTGTCCTTCTAAACACTGGAACATGGCTGAATGTTCAGAATCTACGGGCAAAATTTTCCCTCCATATCTTTTTAGGCACTGGCGCACAAGTTCCCCTGCCATGACAAGAGACTCTTTATTCGCCAGCGCAACTGTCCGACCCAGCTTTAACGCCGTCAAAAGCGCCTTTATTCCCACTCCTCCCACCACTCCAGAAAGAATAAGATCCGCCTTTTGTTCCGCCAAATTTTCTAGAGACTCTACTCCGGAAAATAGTTTTATCTTTTGTGCTTTAATAAAACTTCCGTAGCTCTTTATAAATTGAGCATAGGCGCTAGGGTTTACAATGCCAACGGCGCGAGGTTTCCATTTCTTTATCTGCAGATACAGCTTTTCAATATTACTTTCGGTGCTTAATCCTACGACTTCAAAAGCATCCCGATTGCGGTCCAAAACCTTTAGAGCGCTATCTCCAATGGAACCGGTAGAACCTAAAAGCGTAATTTTCTTTTTCATTATTTATTTAGAAAGAAAACAAGTAAATAATAGTAGAGAGGCGTGGTTAAAAGGAACGAATCAAAGCGATCTAAAATTCCACCATGCCCCGGCAAGAGATTTCCTGAATCTTTCACCCCCACGTTTCTTTTAAAAAGAGATTCCGATAAGTCCGAAACTTGGGCCACCAAAATAATAACCGTCGCCAATATAAGAGTCTGCGTTAAATTTAAAAAATTTGAAAAAGAGACTTTGCAAAGGGTCGCAGCTCCCAAGGCGGTTACAGATCCCACGACAGCGCCTTCCCACGTCTTTTTAGGACTAATATATTCTGAGAGTCTCCTTCTGCCAAACCGTATTCCTCCTAAGTAGGCTCCTATGTCGAGAGCCCAAATGACAAAAAATAAAAAATAGGTGTAATACAGACCCTCTGGTTTCATCTCCCTCAATAAATAAAGATGGGAAAGCGTCCAAGCCACATAAAAATTTCCAAACCACATCAGAGATAGAGCGATAAACGCGTTCTCTTTTTTTCTGGAGAAAAAATTAAAAAAAGAAAACAGCGCCAACGTAAAAGCTAAAAAGAGAGGGAGAAAAACAGACCGTATGGGCGAACCCCACTCTTCGGCAAGGGAAGTTCCTAAAAAACATATTCCCAACGAAAAGATTCCCCCACAAACTAATCCCACACTTTTAAATACAGGAAGAGAAGCACATTCCGCCAAATTATAATATTCATAGAGCGCTAATAACACAATGCCAAAGACCATAACCAGAAAGGGGATTTGTCCCCACCAAATAGTGAATAGGATCAGTGGAAGACCGAATACCGCGGTTAAAAAACGGGGGAGCAGCATCGTCTATGCTTTTCCAAAGCGCCTTTCTCTATTTTGATAGGCTTCAATCGCCCGATAGAGTTCAAATTTACTAAAATCCGGCCAAAAAACTTTTGTCACATAAAATTCAGAATACGCTCCCTGAAAAATTAAGAAATTCGAAAGACGCTCTTCTCCCGAAGTCCGAATAATTAAATCGGGATCTACCATAGAACGCGTATAGAGATGATCTCTAAAGATTTTTTCATCCACATGCTTTATGCCCGCTTGAATCATGGAGTTTGTTGCGTCCAATATTTCTTGCCTCCCTCCATAATTTAAAGCCAAATTAAGTAAGAGTCCTTTGCCTCGATTGTGCTGCAATTTTTCCTTAGCGCATTGGAGTTCCTTTTGCACCCGAGTTGGAAGCTCTTCCGTTTTTCCAATGGATTCTAACGTGACCCCATTCTTATTTAAATCCTCTACTTCTTTCTGAAGCATGGCGCAAAGCAGGCCCATCAGGGAGTTCACTTCGGTTTTGGGTCTGGACCAATTTTCTGTAGAAAAAGTATATAAAGTAAGAACCTTTACTTTTAGTTCCCCGCAAGTTCGAACCATTTCCCTAACACTCTTAGTTCCCGCCCGATGACCGTAAATACGCGGCATCCCCCGATGTTTGGCCCAACGGCCATTCCCATCCATAATAATGGCAATATGTTCGGGGATCTCTTTTTGTCGAATTTTGTGGAGGAGAGCGCCTTCCTGTGTCACTGCAATGGGAGGAAGAACCTAGGATTCCAGAATTTCCTTCTCTTTAAGAAGGAGGGCATCATCCATCAGTTTAATGTAGTGGTCTGTTAGTTTTTGAACGGTTTGTTCAGAACGACGCAGATCGTCTTTAGATATTTTTTTCTCTTTTTCTTGGGCTTTTAAAATTTCCACGCCTTCTCTCCGAATATTTCGGATGTTGACCCTAAAGTCTTCGGCCCCTTTACGCACCCTGCGGATAATATCTTTTTTTCTTTCCTCTGTGGGAGCCGGTAAAGTTAAACGCATCACTTTTCCATCGTTAAAAGGAGTCAAGCCTAGATCCGATTTTAGGATCGCCTGCTCAATGGCTTTTAAAGATTCTTTATCCCACGGCTTTATTTCAAAAGTCCGCGCCTCTACTATGGAAATGGTGGCTAGCTGCGGAATGGGGAGCACACTTCCAAAATAATCCACACGCACTCCTTCCAGCATAGAAATATGAGCTCGCCCCGTTCTATACGTCACTAACTCAGATTTAAATTTCTCCAAGGTTTTTATCATTTCAGATTCAGTGCTTTGCATCTCTAGGTCCCCTAAATTGTTAAAAGTGTTCCTAACTTTTCTCCACAGATCGCCTTCGTAATACTTCCCGGTTCATGTAAATTAAATACTCGAACAGGAATTTTATTTTCCTGACATAAAGCCAGCGCCGAGGTGTCCATGATTTTAAGTTTTTTTTCAATCGCTTCTTGAAAAGTTAAGGTGTGGTATAACTCCGCAGATTTATTTTTTCGTGGATCATCGCTATAAATTCCATCTACCTGAGTCGCTTTTAACAGAATTTCGGCGTTAATTTCAATGGCCCTCAGGGCCGCCGCCGTATCCGTAGAAAAATAAGGGTTGCCAGTTCCGGCCGCAAAAATAATTAGGCGTCCTTTTTCCATATGGCGAATGGCGCGCCTTCTAATAAAAGGTTCAGAAACTTTAGACACTTCTACCGCCGAAAGTACGCGGGTATGAACTCCCACTTGTTCACACGCATCCTGTAGAGCCAAGGCGTTAATAATGGTGGCCAACATTCCCATATTGTCCGCGATCACGCGGTCTAAATGCAGCCCCTTATCGCGGCCACCCCGCCAAATATTTCCACCCCCCACGACCACTCCTATCTGGATGTTGTGGCTGTGGGCTTCTTTTATTTCTTGAGCTATATTAAAAAGAGATTTTAAATCAATTCCCCACCCTGTATCCCCTGCGAGGGATTCTCCTGACAATTTTAGGATTACTCGGGCAGGCATTTATTAGGAAGGTTTTACGAATCTTCTCCTACTTTAAAACGCACCATGTTAACGACAGAGAGAGTTTCCCCTAACTGTTTCGAGCCCGATTCTATAAAGGATTGAACACTGGTTTTCCCCGAAGAATCTCGAACGTAATTTTGCTCCATCAAACAAAATTGTTTATAAAAATCTTTAAATTTGCCTTCTATTATTTTAGGCCAAGCAGCTTCGGGCTTCCCCATTTGCTTACATTGTTCCAAATAAATCGCTTTTTCTTTTTCCACAATCTCTGACGGGACATCCTCTTTCTTAATCCATCGGGGATTTGTAGCCGCAATCTGCATACAAATTTCTTTTAAAATTTCCTGTAAAACGGACCCTTTTGAACCGGTTTTAGCTTCAATTAAAACACCCAAACGGCCCGAGTTGGGAGCGGAATCATAGGGAGAATGAATGTAATATCCCAATTGGCTATTGGGAGAACTAAAACTTTTAACTCGTTTAAAAACTATATTCTCCCCTAATTTTCCAATTTTTTCTTTTAATAAAGAATCCACCGTTTCAGATCCATTCACTCGAGATTCTTTAAGAAAACTTTCTTTAGACTGGTGCTGGTTTTTAGAAGCTAATAGGGCGAGCTCTTTAGACAATTCTTGAAAATCTTTTGTTCTAGCGACAAAATCTGTCTCACAATTTAGCTCCAGAAGACTCCCGGATTTTCCATCCTCGCTCACCCAAACAGTAATCGCTCCCTGTCCAGCGGCTCTTCCTACTTTGGTTTGAGCGGAAGCCTTTCCCTTTTCTCTTAAAAATTGAATAGCATTCTCAAAGCTCCCTTGGCTCGAAAGCAGAGCTTTTTGGCAGTCCAAAATGCCCGCCCCTGTCATTTCTCTTAGCTTTTGAACATCCTGAGCAGTTACGGCCATTTTTATTCTCCCTCTATGGGAGAGACATTGGATATTGGAGCCGCTTCGATAGCAACACCTTCTGGCGTCGCAATTTTTGCACTTAACTCTTCTATTTTTTGGCTTTCTGTTTCACTGCTTTGGGAAGGAGCGGAAGGGATGGCCGCCTGTTCGGCTTCGGCTGCCTTTTGGAGTTCCGCCTTTCCTTCTAATAGTGCCTCAGCAACATAGGTGCAAAAGAGTTTTACGGAACGGACAGCATCATCATTGCCTGGAATAGGATAATCGATAAGGTCTGAATTACAATTAGTATCGCAAACAGCGACAATTGGAATTTCCAGTTTTTTAGCTTCCATAACAGCCGTCATCTCTGCCATGGGATCTATAACAAACATTAAGTCTGGAAGGGTGGGCATATCTTTAATTCCGCAGAGAGACTTCTCTAACCGGATTCTTAATTTTTCTAACTGAGCAGCTTCTTTTTTAGGAATGTAATTTAAGATTTTATCTTCCTTCATTTTTTCAATCTCTTTAAGCCGTTCTACCGATTTACGCACGGTCATAAAATTAGTCAAGGTGCCTCCCAACCACCGCTGGTTGATATAAGGACTTCCCGACTTTTGCGCTGCTTCGAATACCGCTTCCTGAGATTGTTTAGTCGTTCCCACAAAAAGGCATACCTTGTTAGCGGCAGCGGAATCTTTTAAAAATTTAAGAGCTTTTTTAAGCTCTTTAACCGTTTTTGATAAATCTATAATATGGATATCATTTCGCGCCCCATAAATATATTTTGCCATTTTAGGGTTCCAGGCCCGCGTCTTATGACCAAAATGGACCCCTGCCTCTAAGAGGTTCTTCATTGATATGTTTATCATTGTTCTTTAGTCCCTTTTCTCCTCATTTAATTACTGTAAGAGTATTATTATAACAAAAAAACGAGATTAATCCAACGAATATTTACGTTCTCCCCACGTTGCTGTCCATATAGAAAATTCATATAAGAGATAACTGGAACAGGCTAAAAGAAAACTAGTCACAGGATCGGGCCCCGGAGTCACGATGGCGCTTGCCACATAAATTACTAAAAGAGCTATTCGTCTTTTTTTAGAGAGAGTCTTCGCTTGTAAAAACCCAAACCGGGCAATAAAGAATGTGACCAAAGGGGACTGGAATAAAGCGCCTAAAGCGATACAGAGAACTCCAATAAAATCAATATATTCATCAATGGAGATTAAGGGATGTAGAACGCTGGAAGAATAACTCAATAAAAATTTTACCCCTAAAGGGACTAAAAGAAAAAAACCAAACGAAAAACCCAAAATAAAAAGAATATAGGAAGTGGGCAATATCCAAAAATGAGATTTTCTTTCTAACGGCTTTAAAGCTACCACGATAAATTTCCAAATCTGTAGCAGCAAAACAGGCATGGCAATGATAATGCCCGTAGATAACGCTATCTTTAGACGGGCAAAAAATGCATCGGTCGGGCGCAAAAATACAAAAGACCCAATCGGTTTTGCTAAAAATAAAAAAATAGAATCTACAAAAAAATAACTTAGAACCGTCCCAGCTGCTACCGCGAGAATGCCCCGGATGCACCGTCGGCGTAATTCTTCCAAATGGTCTGTAAGAGGGCGAGGGGTATCTTCCATAAAAAGGAAGGGTGGGAACTATTCGGAATCTTTGTCTTTATGATCTAGGTTTTTTATCTCTTCTTCCCCTTCTTTTAATCCTTTTTTAAAGAGAGAAATAGAGCGGCCGAGAGATCTAGATAACTCCGGCAATTTTTTCCCCCCAAACAAAACCAGCACAATCAAGAGGATTACGATCCAATCCCAAATACCTATATTTTGAAACATAAAATTTCTCCTATCGGTTTATTTTAACATAAGTTAAGAGCTTCAACAAAGTTTAATAATCTCTATTTAAAATGAATTGGGATAAATTTAAAAGCGATTCTCGCGCTGCGGATGGAATTCCATTCAAAGATTCTACCGCGCCTTCAAAATAATTATCGGCATAACTTTTTGTAAGTTCCACAATTTTATGCCGCTCCAAGAGAGTTTGAATAAATTCCCAATCCATATGAACGGTGGCAAAACCCTCTATAAATTTTTGTTTTTCAGAATCTTGCATCCGTTTAAACAACAAAATCATAGGAAGGGTCATTTTCCCGTTGCCGGTATCCGTCCTTAAAGTTTTTCCTAACTTAGACTCACTCCCGATGACATCTAAAAGATCATCTATAATTTGATAAGAAATTCCAACATTTAGGGCAAATTTTTGCAAAGCCATCTGTTCCTTTAGCGGCAAAGGAGCTAATCGGGCTCCCGCAAAAGCGCTGCTGGCTATTAAAGAGGCTGTTTTTCTTTCAATAAAAGAAAAGTATTCTTCCATCGTAAGATTAGGTTTATAGCGATTCTTAAGCTGATCTATCTCCCCCTCACACATCCCTTGTGTGGTACGAGCCATTTCACAGGTTAATGTTTCATCCCCTACCTCTGCGATCATCTTAAACGCTTTAGAGTATAGGAAATCGCCTAAGAGAACAGCCACTTCGTCTCCAAACTTAATATTGACCGTTGGTTTTAAACGGCGCAAGATGGACCCATCTACAATATCATCGTGAACTAAAGTCGCCGCATGAATTAACTCAACAGCGGCAGCCATTTCCATAACTCGCTCGACTTTATCTTTTCTAACAGAACTTGATAAATTTTTATTAGAATCGTGCTCGATTGAAGCGCAAAATAGAACAAGCGCGGCGCGAAGTCTCTTTCCCTCTCCATCTAAAACATAATGGGCGGAATCTTTAAGAATTCCATTACTTTCATCGCCAAGTGCCTTCAGTTTCAATTCTACTTGGCTTAAACCGGGCAATATAGGGGACAGTATTTTTTTAAGAGCGAGCGATTTTTCTACTCCGGCAGGGGCTTCCACAATTTTTAAATGCTTCAAGGAATTATAACAGAACTTCCCTTAATCCAAGAGAGTAAGCTTTGAGGGAATATGCCGAATAAAAGAAGCAGTGACACGGCCAAAAGAGTGGCAAATTCCAAACCATAGTGTCTTTCTAATCGCGATGAAAGAGGTTGGGAGTAAGAAGGTTCTTGAAAAAACATTTTATGGACAATTCTAAAATAGTAGTACACCGCAATAATGGCGTTCAGCAAAGCAATGGCGACCAAATAAAAAAGTTTTGCTTCGATAGCAGCCCAAAAAACATAGAATTTCGCCCAAAAACCTAAAAAAGGAGGAATGCCCGATAAAGACAATAGAAAAAAGAGCATCATGAGGCTAAGAGGAAAATTCTCTTTAGAGAGGCCTTGAATACTGCTAATATCCTCACTATTTTTTAGTCTGGAAACGTAGATTACCACACTAAAAGCCCCTAAACTCATTAAAAAGTAAGCCAAACTATAAAGCATTATTCCTTCTCTTCCTAAGCGATTCCCGGCCACTAAACCAATAAAAATAGTCCCCGCATGGGCAATGGAAGAGTAGGCCAATAACCGTTTTAAATTATTCTGTCTTAAAGCAGCAATATTCCCTATAGTCATCGTCAAAATAGAAAGCAAGGCAAAGAAAGAAGTCATTCCCATTTGGTTTTGCTTCAAATATTCGCTAAATAAGCGTACTGTTACAACAATCACTCCAGCTTCCCGAGAAACAGAAAAAAACGCGGTAATAGGGGTCGGGGCTCCTTCATAGGTATCCGGAGTCCACTGATGGAAAGGCACTAGAGATAATTTAAACCCTAAACCCGCTAAGAGAAATAGAATCGCTAAAAAAAATAAAACTAAATCTCCATTTCCTAATTGCGTTTTATTAAACCATTCATAAATTTCTTTAAATTGAGTGGATCCGGTAAGCCCATAGAGATAGGATATTCCAAAAAGCATCAACCCTGTGGAGAGAGTCCCCACTAAAAAGAATTTTATGGCTCCTTCGCTGGAACGTAAATCATTTCTCAAAAATCCAGCCAGAATAAAAAGGGGAATCGTGGTTAGTTCCATCCCTAGAAACAACATCAGCAAATCTTTGGCAGAGCTTAAAAACATCGTTCCTACAACGGAAAATAAAATTAAACTGACATAAGTTCCAGCATAATCCCCCATTAACGCTTTATCTTCCCTGGAGATAAGCAAAATAAATCCAGCGCTGAATAACGCTAGGACTTTAAAAAATAATGAAAAAGGATCCTGGACTAACATTCCAAAAGCCACCCCTTCTTGAGGAGGATGGATCAATAGAAAAAAAGTAATAGCTAAAGCAAAAAAACTCATCCAGAAAACCCACTTTTTTAGATGCTCTTGAATAAAGGCATCCCATCCTAAAAGGAACAGGGCGCTGCCGCTCAAAAAAATTTCTGGAAGGATGAGCCGAATGGAAGCGATCATTTTTATTTAACTCCCGTAATCAAGTGAATGAGAGAACTCATGGTAGAATCCATCATGCGAATAAGCCAACCAGGAGCCACCCCGATCCATAAGGTCAATGCCGTTAAGGGGATGACAGCGATCAATTCCCTAAAATTCATATCCTTAAGTTCGGCCCACTTCTCATTAAATTTTCCTAAAAATACTTTTTGCACCATCCTTAAGAAAAAGGCGGCTGTTATTAAAATCCCAATTACAGAGAGCGCCGTAAAGAACTTAAACGCGGGAATGCTAGAAAATACCACCCTTTGCGATGCCGAGGTAAAAGAACCCAGGAAACATAAAAATTCCGACACAAACCCGGCTAATCCAGGCAATCCCAAAGAAGCCATCACGGCTACCGTCATAATCCCGGTATAAATAGGAAGCCTTGCCCCCAACCCTCCAAAGGCATGGATATCTCTGGTATGCGTTCTATCATAAATGACTCCTACCAACAAAAATAGAGATCCTGTTATAATTCCATGATTAATCATTTGCAAAACGGCTCCATTAAATCCCGTCAAGGTAAAACTAGCCATTCCTAAAAGAGCGTACCCCATATGATTAATAGAGGAATACGCGACCATTTTTTTCATATCCTTCTGAGCCATGGCGACAAAAGCTCCATAGATAATATTGATAAAAGCCAAAATTAAAAGCGGAACGGCAAACCATAAAGCAGCCTGAGGAAACAGCGGAAAGGAAATGCGCATCATTCCATAGGTTCCCAATTTTAATAGAACTCCCGCCAAAATGACCGATACGGCGGTTGGGGCTTCTACGTGAGCTAACGGCAACCAAGTATGGAACGGAAATACCGGAACTTTGATCGCAAAACCAATAAAGGAAAGCAAGAAGACGACATATTGGAATTTGCCAATAAATTGAGAATTTTGAGCTGTTAACTGCAAAATATCAAACGTATGCGGTTCACTTCTAAAATAAAGAGCTAGGATAGCTATCAATAAGAAGACAGAACCAAATAAGGTATAAAGAAAAAACTTTATGGCCGCATACTCTTTCTGAGGACCGCCCCAAATTCCAATTAAAAAATACATAGGAACCAACATGACTTCCCAAAAAATATAAAAAAGGAAAAAATCCAAAGAGACAAATACTCCCAACATCCCCGTTTCCAGGAGTAAAAACCAGAAAAAATATTCTTTAACCCGGTTGGTAATATTAAAAGAAGCGATAATAGAAAGGAGAGAGAGCAACGTTGTCAGTAAAACCAAAGGATACGATAGACCATCTACTCCCACATGATATTGAACGCCCATGGCGGGAATCCACGAAATTTTTTCAACAAATTGCATTCCTGGCGTAGCCCGATCGAAGGAACAAAATAAAGCGATAGAAGTGATAAAAGAGATCCCCGAAAAAAGGAGAGCGATAAAGCGGTGGAGATATACTTTTTCTTTTGAGAGGAGCAAAATCAGCAGCGCCCCAAGGACCGGCATAAATGTAATCAGACTTAACGTTGACATAAGTGTGCTACTCCTTTAATGAATTTAAAATAAATTTAAGAGATCGTTTAAATTAAGCTGCAACTGCCAAAAAACTAAAAGCCCAAATCCCAGGACTAAAATAAAAATATAGTTTTGAACTAAACCAGTTTGAAACTGTTTTACTAACAGACTTAACTTTAGGGCTAAAGTTCCCCATAAATCTACAAGTTTATCGATAATATTTCTGTCCATCCAATCTTGAGCCATGGATAGCCAATCCGCAAACCTACCAATTCCATCCACGCCTCTTTGGTCAAAGAAGAGAGTGTCAAATTGAGCCAATTTTCCCGCAAGCGCATCCGCCGGTTTTACAATGCATTGGATATAAAATTCATCAAATCCATATTTATTAACTAATATCCGGTAAATCCAGGGAAAGGTTGTGGCAACCTTCTCGGCTGAGAACACTTTCATAAAATAAAATAAAAAGGATAGTGCCATTCCAGACAATGCGAACAAACTTGAAATAGCGGGAACAAACCAATGCGGTCCATGTACCAGAGGAGCTTCTTCTGAAATAGTTCCTAGGGAGGGCACTAAGTGATGTATAGAATCCTTAAAGAGGTATCCCGAAATAAGAGATAAGACCGCGAGAACAATTAAAGGCAACACCATCGTAGTAGGGGACTCCTGCGCGTGAGCATAGAGATGAGCTTCTCTGGGAGATTTCAAAAATACCAGAATATAAAGGCGCGTCATATAAAAAGCGGTTAAAAAAGCCACAAAAAGAGCTCCCCAGAATATAAACGTATGCCCACTTAAAAGAGCCTCTTCTAAAATAGCATCTTTACTAAAAAAACCGGCAAAGGGCCAAACTCCAGAGATCGCTACCCAGGCAAAAGTAAAAGACCAAAATGTCCAGATCATCTTTTTAGAGAGTCCGCCCATTTTTTGAATGTCGTTCGTATGCACTGCATGAATAACGGAACCCGCCCCTAAAAATAACAGCGCTTTAAAAAAAGCATGCGTGGTCAAATGGTACATTCCGGCCGTTCTACCCCCGACTCCCATGGCTAAAATCATGTATCCCAGCTGGCTTACAGTAGAAAACGCCAATACTCTTTTAATATCGTTCGTCACAAGCGCCATCGTTGCCGCTAGGAAAGCGGTCGCCATTCCAAACCAAGCCACAACTTCTAGAGAAAAGGCTCCATAGTGAAACATAAAATAGATTCGGGCCACCATATAGACTCCAGCAGCAACCATGGTCGCCGCATGAATAAGAGCAGAAACGGGGGTAGGACCTTCCATGGCATCCGGCAACCAAATATGGAGCGGCACTTGGGCCGATTTGCCAATTGCGCCGCAGAAAAGCAATAAAGCAATTATTCCGCAAATTTTCGGAGAAATAATATTTCCGCCCAACGCCATTTGAACTTCATTGAAATTCAGCGTTTTAAAATAAAAGAAGGTGCACATAATTCCAAGGAAAAAACCAATATCCCCCACCTTATTGGTAATAAATGCTTTCCGGCCGGCGCTGGCGGCGGAATCCTTTTCAAACCAAAAACCAATCAATAGGTAACTAGATAAACCCACCAACTCCCACCCCATAAATATTTGTAAAAAATTATTGGAGACCACCAAAAAAAGCATGGAAAAAGTAAATAAGGATAGATAGGAATAGTACCGTTTAAACCGAGGATCTTCATGCATATATCCTAAAGAGTATATCTGCACCAAAAAGGAAACCAATGTAACAATGACCAGCATTAAGGAAGAAAGACCATCGATCATAAATCCTAATTCTGTTTTAAGGGTGCTAAATTGATACCACGTAAGAGAGAGTTCTTTTGTAAAACCAGGATTTTGCCAGCAATGGACCAACAAGCCAAGAGAGTTCAAAAGGGCGATGAAGATTGCAAGAATTCCAACAAAGGCGCCCCGCAATGGTAAAAAGCGCCCAAAAAAGAATATAAGAACCGCTGCCGCCAACGGCAATAAAACAATCAAAGGAGCGTAATCTATCATTTTATCCTTTTAAAATATTCATATTCTCTACGTAGACGCTCTTTATATTTCTATAAATAGCCAAAACTAGAGAAAGACCTACGACCGCCTCTGCCGCGGCCACGGCAATCACAAAAATGGTAATCCCTTGTCCATAAAGATTCCCACCATAAAGGAAGTGGTTAAACGCCACTAAATTAATATTGACCGAATTAAAAATAAGCTCAATAGACATTAAAATACCAATAATATTTCTGCGCGTAAGGACTCCATAGATCCCAATAATCAAAAGGAACGCGCTCACAATCAAATAAGGGTGTAAGGTCATCGTCAAGTTTTCCTGGAAAATAGAATAGCCCCAACTAAAGAAGCCAACAGAATAAGGGAAACAACTTCAAACGGGAGAATCATACCCCCCAACAAAAGGGTGCCTAATCCCTTAGTAGTGGGCGCATGGAGTACCGTTCCCTCTACAAAGGAAACGCGCTTAAGCCCGATCCCAATCAAAAGAAAAAGACCCAGACAAACAATCAGGGAGGGGACCCACTGCTCATTCACTTGCGCGTAGAGCTTCGCTTGTTGAACGCTCGAAAGCATAACGGCAAAAACAAGGAGCACCAAAATGCCACCAACGTAGAGCAAAATCTGAACTGCCGCCAAAAAGTCCGCCCCCAATAAAACAAAAAGAGCCGCCACCATCGAAAGCGCTCCCGCTAAATACAGGGCCGAACTAAATACGCTGCGCACTGTAACCACTTGTATGGCGCATAATAAAAGAAGAAAAGAGATACTATAAAATATAATTTCAGTAACCATAACCTAAGCAGTTTTCTCTAATTGAGTCTCTTCTTTTTTTTGTTCCCTTCTCCACTTCACAAACATATCGCTGCGTTGCTTCATCCCCCATTCATAGTCATGCGTATGTCTCACCGATTTAATTGGCTTCGTGGGGCAAGCCTCTTCACAGAGCCGACAATAGTTGCATTTTCCAAAATCAATCTGATACCACGACACTTTAGCTAAGCGCTTTTTTGTAACAGAATCCGTCGCCGGTTCCAAAGTGATGCACGCTGTCGGACAAGCCTTAACGCACAGCAGACAAGCGGTGCATGTTTCCTTATCAAAAGTGAGCGCCCCCCTAAACCTTTCCGCGGGAGTTAATTTTTCGTCGGGATATTGAACAGTAATCGCCGGCTTAAACAGCCAGCAAAAAGTCACTCCCATCCCTTGCAGAAGCGCTTTAGAAACTCTATAGATACGGCTAAAGTAACGAATCATAATTTAGATCAGTTGTATAAACCCAGTTAATAAAATATTAAAGAAGCTCCATGGGAGTAAAAATTTCCAGGTAAATTCCATAAGCCTATCGACTCTTAACCGCGGAAAAGTCCATCGAAACCATAAAAATAAAAATACAAAAGCAAAACTCTTAAGCAAGAACCAAACCCAGGAAGGGAAAAAAGGGCCGCTTCCCCCACCCAAAAAAAGCGCCGTCATCATCCCGCTGGACAAGAAAACATAAGCGTACTCCGCCAAAAAAAAGAAAGAAAATTTCATGCCTGAATACTCCGTATGAAATCCGGCCACCAACTCCGATTCTGCTTCTGCTATATCAAAAGGAGTCCGATTGGTTTCGGCAACAGAACAAATTAAAAAAATGATAAAGGCAAGCTGCCCAATCACAGGATAAAATATAAACCAACGGGGCAATACAGGGATTCCATAGAGTGACCAAAATCCAGTCTGGGCTCCGGCAATTTGGGTTAACTTTAGAGATCCCGTAAACATTAATATCGGGACAACAGATAAAACTCTGGGGATTTCATAGGAAACAGATTGAGCCGCGGCACGAAGTCCCCCTAAGAGTGAATATTTATTCCCAGAACCCCACCCCGCCATTACAATCCCCAATACAGAAAGACCGGATATTGCAAAAATGTAGAGTATGCCAATGTCTAAATCCGCAGAAATAAGTCCCTTTCCAAAAGGAAGCGCGGCATAACATAAAAAACAAGGAACAAAGACCAACACGGGAGCCAGACGATGCACCCATGGATTTGCGGTCACCGGGATAATATCTTCTTTAAGTAAAAGTTTAATGGCATCCGCAATCGTTTGCGCCCAACCATGCCATCCCCCCGTAAACATAGGCCCTAATCTGCTTTGCATATGCGCGGAAATTTTCCTTTCCCACCAGACCATGAACATCACGGAGACCGAAATAAAACCAATCAATAGGGAACATTGAATAACCATTGAAACAAGACTGACTATAAAAGAGGGGATCGAATTTTTTAAAGCGATCTCCTGCGCAAAATTCCAAATTTGAGAAAATCGGACATTGAGCTCTCCCACCAAAAGAACCCCACCCGATCCAAACCCCGCCATTGCCGCCAAGACTCCAATGGATCTTTTTTGACTTTGGGTGAGAACTGGAAAAATCATCGGTCCACTTCCCCTAAAACGATATCGATACTTCCCAAAATAGCAATCACATCAGAGACTTTCATCCCAACTAAAATTTCCTGTAAAATAGCTAAATTAATAAAAGAGGGCGCGCGCACATGAACGCGATATGGTTTTTCAGAGCCATCAGAAAT
>JAHFCA010000134.1 GCA_023249715.1 Elusimicrobiota bacterium | reverse complement strand
TCTTTAATAACAAAATCAACTTCATGGTGTTGAACATCTTTCCAGTAAAATAATTCTATTTCCGGGTTTAAGAACTGCTTTCTTTTGAGCGCGATAAAGACAATGTTTTCCGCAAGTCTGCCAAGGTTTTCGGAAAATCTAAACCCCACCGCATTGCACAAACCAGTATCTATCGCGTACATTTTTCTGGGACTCTTCTCCTGCTCTTTAACTTTAAATGAAAAGCGCTTCAGAGGAAAAACTAAATAAGCCTGCTCAATATAACCCGTAAATTTCTTAACCGAAGTGATAGACATTTGAAGGGACCGTTCCACAGACTTAAATGTCGTAAGAGAAGAAATATTAGAGAGATAATATTTTACAAGCGCCCTTAAATCTTGCGGTTTCCTAATCTTAAACCTTCGCAGAAGGTCCTTCGTAATAACATCTTCAAAATAACTTAATAAAATTTCCTTTTTTTGCTCAGACAATGTTACTTCAGGGAATGAACCGTCTTCAATATATTTTCTCAAGAAGCCTTTTATTTCCACCTGCTTCAAAAGTAAATCATTCTTCCGCGCAATCGTTACATTGTTGAAGGACAGAAACTCTAGAAAAGAAAGTGGAAAAACTGTTAGATCCAGATGTCTTCCCGTAAGCAAGGTGCCAAGTTCTTTGCTTAAGAGGTTTGCGTTTGAGCCAGATATAAAAATTTTCGCTTTTGAAAGTTCGTGAATCATTCTAACCCATTTCTCAAAACCTTCAATTTCCTGTATTTCATCCAAAAACAGCACCGGCGTCTTGTCGGGAGCAATATATTCCCGATAGGTCTCGAAAATCTTTTCCAGAAACAAAACTCCCGATTCGGTAAACCTAGGATCCTCAAAATTAACATGCATTATGTTTTTAGGATGATGCCCGCTTTGAACCAGTCGTTTTGCCATCTGTCGCATAAGAATCGACTTGCCAGCTCGTCTTGGACCTGTAATCGTAATAATCTGATTAGATGAAAACAGGGATTCAATCCTTAAAAGATAGCCCTGGCGCAATATCCCTATCTTCTGGTCTTTATTCCAAAAATTCCAGTCATTGAGTATCTGAATGATCTCATTTTTATTCATAATTTATAAATAAATAACAAAATTAGTTAATTTTGTTATTTACAGATAAAATATATACCAAAACCTGAATTTTGTCAATGGTCACGTGGTCCCCGATTAAAGACTACCCCGCATTTCTTTACTATAAGAGGTAATATTATCTCGTCCAATAGGCATTTAAAGTCTTTCCGAACTGGTTCGTGCGGGCCCCCGCAAAATTTCAAGCAAAATAAAACCAGCCTAGTGAGTTACTTGTTGAGCAACATAAAGATCCAACACTTTTCTTATCATTTTTTGATATTTAACGTGATGTTTCTTTGCTTCTTTCTTAATAAAATCAATACTGGGTCTGCTTAACGCGATAGTAATTTTTACAGTATCACTCGGGAATACTAGCTTGCTAGGTGGTGGAAGAAAATCTTTCACCTCTGTCAGCTTTCCGATCGGCATAGCGGTATAAAACTCCCCATGAGGACTCTGTTCCAAGTCCAGAGGAAGCGATAACCAAAAGTAAGAGCTATAGGATCGCTTATGTGGTAACGAAGGTTCCAGAGATGTGGAAGGGGTTAGTAAAGGATATTATGGTGTTACTCAGAGGAGGAACAGAGCTCGTCATCCAAGGAAATTTAGCCAGAGAACTCATGGGACTCATGAACAGTATGGGATTTGTGGGAGCAAACGGAAATTACTGGAACTATATGCGGGGCAAACTCACCATTAAAGAAAGAAACTTAAAACCCGCGGATCTAAAAAAACTAAAAGAGCCTGAACTCTTTGAAAACCAAGCTTAAAGAAAAATTGCTCAAGCCGCCATGTACTCTCGAATATCAACTTGAACACCTGCTTTCATAGCCTCTTCGGCAGATTTAAGAAGTCCCGATGTAGTTTTTTCGTCTACGAATTCTTCTCCGCAATTCGCGCAAATATTCGCTGGAACTCTTTTAAATACAATAGTGCTTCCACCTCGTTCTAAGGTCACCGTAACTTTACCATTACGCGTTTCTCCCTTCTTACAAATAACGCACTTCATATCTACTTTACCTCCTTTTCTTAAAATCCGAATCCCAACGCTGAGGATCGGGTTCATAGGCAGTGATCACTATAGTTTCACAATCTATTTTATTGTCCGCAACAAGCACATGTAAAGGCCGAGACTCGCGCCATCCTAAAACTAATCTACTTGGATATGGAGTGTCGTCAAGATATTCTTCAATTGTTTCTCCTGACTGCACCACAGAACGTATCTCCTCCTCACTAATATGTCGTTGGAACATGCGTTGGATTACGTGAACTCGAAAAATTAAGCGATTTAATTCCATTTAAAAAACAATTGATTATCAGTATGAACTAGTATAGCACAGGGATTAGGTTTCTTAAATACCCAATCATGAGTTTCGCTTCATTATTCCACCGTTACAGATTTAGCGAGATTGCGGGGGCAGTCCACGTCGCAGCCTCGGAGGTCCGCTACATGGTAGGCAAACAGTTGCAGAGGAATTACGTTGATCATGGGAGAAAAGATATCCGGCGCCTTCGGCACATATAGGACATCGCTCACCTTTTTCCGGATCGCTTTATCCCCCTCGGTGGCAATGGCTATCACCGTGCCGCCTCGCGCCTTCGCTTCTTCTATATTGGAGCAGATTTTGTCGTACACGGGGGATTCCGTCACCAAAGCCACCAAGGGCATCTCCCGGTTAATTAAAGCGATGGGGCCATGTTTCATCTCCCCTGCGGGGTAACCCTCCGCGTGAATGTAAGAAACCTCTTTCAGTTTTAACGCTCCTTCCAAGGCAATGGGATAATTTAGGTTTCTTCCCAGATAGAGAAAATGATCTTTCCCAATAAAACGGCGCGCGAGCGTTTTAATTTTTTTAGAAAGCGCGCAGGTCTGCCGTATCCACGCGGGTAACTTTAAAAATTGGTTCAACAGTTCTTTCGCCTCTTTTCCCTCTAACGCGCCGCGCGTCATGCCCACATGGATAGCCAATAGTAATAAAGCGGTCAACTGTCCCGTAAACGCTTTGGTCGAAGCCACTCCAATCTCTGGCCCGCAGTGAGTAAAGAAAGTGGTATCCGCCTCCCGGGCTAAAGAAGACCCCAGAACATTGCAAATCGCCAAATTCTTCACTCCCATTTTTTTATTCTTTCTTAAGGCGGCCAGAGTATCGGCCGTCTCTCCGGACTGGGAAATATAGATCGCTAAATCTTTCTTTCCCAAAAAAGTGTCCCGATAGCGAAACTCCGAGGCGATCTCCACAGTCACCGGAATTTTTGCCAACGCTTCAAAATAGTACCGCCCCACGAGAGCCGCATGGTAACTTGTTCCACAGGCGATAAGGGTAATCCGATCGATCTGCTTTAAAAAATTTTCACGTAAATCTAAGTTAAGCCTAAGCTCTCCCGCTTCCGCGAATAGCCTCCCTCGCAACGTGTCCTGAATGGCGATATTTTGCTCCATAATTTCTTTTAGCATAAAGTGTTTGTAGTTCGCCTTCTCCGCCTGCAGGGGGTTGAGCCGAACGGTTACCACTTCTTTCTTCACCCGATACCCATCTAAATTAAAACACTCAATGCTTTTAGGCCGCACTAAGGCCACTTCGTTTTGCTCGAGATAGACCACTTTTTTGGTCGCGTGGAGCAGAGCCGGAATATCGCTCGCCACAAAATTTTCATTTTTCCCCACCCCCAAAACTAAGGGGCAATCTCTGCGGGCCGCCACCAGCAGTTCCGGAAAATCCACGCACAAAATCCCCAACGCAAACGCTCCCTCCAACTGGTTTAACGCCCCGCGCACCGCATCCAAATATTCTTTTTCCAAAAAATTTTTTTTACCCCACGCCTCTTCCAGTAAATGGGCAATCACTTCCGTGTCGGTTTGAGACTCAAACCGGTGTCCTTTCTTTATTAAATTATGCTTGAGAATGGAATAGTTTTCGATAATGCCGTTGTGGACCACCACAAATCTTTTAGAACAATCGGTATGGGGGTGAGCGTTCTGTTCCGACGGAACTCCGTGGGTCGCCCAACGGGTGTGCCCCAACCCCACGCCGCCTTTTAAGGGCTGTTCCGTTAAAAGCGCTCGGAGGTTTAAAATTTTCCCTACGCTCCGTCTTAAATTTAATTTTCCATCACAAAGAACCGCCAAACCGCTCGAATCGTAACCCCGGTATTCCAAACGTTTTAATCCGTCCAACAACACGCCGCTTGCCGAACGGTTTCCAATATATCCTACAATGCCGCACATACTTACTCGTCTCCTTTAACCCAATCCTGTCCTTTATAATCCTGCCCTACAATAACAATCATGTCCACTAAGGATTGATCTTCTATTTTAGTAAATAGTTCCGCCTTGGGAGAAACCAAATTCGCCACCTCCCGCGCCTTGCTTACATTTCCTTTTAAATCGTGAATCAACGTATGCGGTTCTATTTTAGAATAGTTTCCCCATTTCACGACATCGAACCCCTGTTGGCGGAGTTTTCGTGTCACCTCCAAA
>JAHFCA010000133.1 GCA_023249715.1 Elusimicrobiota bacterium | reverse complement strand
TAAGATCGCTTTTTCCGGAAGCAGCGAAGATCGTGGCCTGATTCCTATGCACGATCTGGGCGCCCTAGCGGAAATAAGAAACATAAATAGGATCGAGAAGCGGGGATTCAAAATTTTTGTGGGCGGGGGGCTGGGCGCTTCCCCTAAGAGCGCGCAACTTCTGGAGGATTTTACAGCGGAAGAAGAACTCTTAAAAACGGTTCATGCGGTGCTTTTTGTTTATAATCGGGATTGGGATTATGGACGACAGTTTAAAAATATGGCGCGGATTAAATTTTTAATTGAGAAAATTGGAATAGAGGAATTTAGAAAACGGGTAGCGGTGGAGCGGGAGAATTTTAAGGGAATCAGCTATCCAGCAATTGAATTGTTTGAAGAAAAAGGGCCGGCTCCTTTTAAAGGAGTAGCCTTGCAAGGTTCGAATGATGCCGATTATATTCGTTGGAAATCCACGAATGTTAGAGCGCAAAAACAAAAGGGGTTTAATAGTGTTACTATTCGATTGCCTTTAGGGGATATTTCGTCTCGCGGGTTTCGATCTCTGGCGCAGCTGGTAGAAAAGTATGGAAATGGTTTTGTTCGCACCACAGTCCAGCAAAATATCGTGGCGACATGGATCGCGGAGGATCTGCTTTATTCCTTTTATGCTGGTTTAAAAGAGGCTTCTTTAGCCCTACCCTCGGCGGAGCGTTTAGCGGATATTACCGTTTGTCCGGGCGCCGATACCTGTCAATTAGGAATTACTTCCTCTCGAGGACTGGCTACAGCGGTTGGAAAGATATTTATGAATGGTCGTGCTCAGGAGGGGGATCTAAGCGATATTAAAATTAAAATTTCTGGCTGCCCTAATTCCTGCGGACAGCACCATATCGCCGATATCGGTTTTTATGGGGGGTCTAAATCTATTTCTGGGCATCAAGTGCCAACCTACACAATGCTTTTGGGCGGTTTTATCGGACAAGAGGGACACGCCTATGGGCAACATTTTTTAAGAGTTCCCGCTAAAAAAGTTCCGGGCGTCGTAGAACGATTATTGGATATATATAAGGAAAGAAAGCGGGAAAATGAAAAATTTAGAGAATTTATTAAACGGATAGGATTAAAAGCTCTTCAGAAAGAGTTGGAAGCTTTAACGACCCTAAGTGAAAATCCTGAAAAGGAAGTTCTCTCAGACTGGGGAGAAGAAGGGGAGTTTCATGTTGTTGTGGGCAAGGGAGAGTGCGCTGCCTAAGATAACCGCGGTAGCATATATTACATAAGGAGAGATAACATTATGGCAGAAGTGTTTGTAGTAGTGAGTAAAGTTAAAAAAATGGTAAAGGAAGCGGGATTTAGAACCGGTGTGGATTATATCCAATCTCTTTCCAGCAAAGTAGAATCTATGGTTAAAGACTCCGTAGAAAAAGTGAAGACGAGTGGCGGCAAAAAAACTTTAGGCGCCGAAGATCTTTAAATTTTAACGTCGTAGTTGTACAATCCTACCCCTAGCGCTCCTGAACCGGAAAAAGTAAAGTCCCTTTTTAACGGAATCTCTAAGAGCTATGATCGGTTTAACCGATTTGCCTCTTTAGGCTTAGATAAGGGTTGGAGAAGGAAAATAGCTCTTTCACTAGCTCAGGAAGATCTAAAGGAGTGCGTTCTTTTAGATATAGGAACAGGAACTGGAGAGTTACTGTTCGATATTAGAGAAATTTGTTCTGAAAATAGTTCTTTAACATTAGTGGGGGTAGACTTTTCATCTGAGATGCTCAAAATTGCCAATGAAAAGTGTAAAAAAAATAAAGTTTTACTCCCATTTATAAATGCAAACGCGAGTCGGTTACCTCTGGGTTCTCGCTCTGTTAATTTTATCGTAAGCGCTTTTGTCTTAAGAAATATTAAAAAATTAATGGAGGCCTCTTTGTTAGAGATGAAAAGAACGCTTAAAGAGGGAGGGAAAATATATCTTTTAGAGATGTATATCCCTCAAAATAGGATTTTAAAATTTTTTCACCGAGTGTATCTCCAGAGGATATTGCCCTTATGGGGCCATTGGATTTGCGGGACAAGTTGGTCGGGAGAGTACCTTACTCAAACTATTTTGGGTTTTGGCAGTCCCGCGCAGTTTTCGGAAAAGTTACAAGCAGCAGGTTTTAAAAATGTTCGATTTCAAATCATGTTAGGAGGAGTCGCGGTTTTACATACTGCAAGTTTGTAGGGATGGTTAGTTCAAGTTCATTCTTATCTCAGTTTGGTCAAGTAGGAGTTTTTCTTCTCTTTGGCCTATTTTTTGCCTTTTTTTCCCTATTTTTAGCGTGGCTAGTGCGTGTTCGGGGTCACGATCCTATTTTTAGGACCACGTATGAATGTGGACCCGAACCGGTGGGGTCTTCCTTTGTGCAGATGAATGTGCGGTTCTATCTCTTTGCCCTTCTCTTTGTTATATTCGACGCAGAAACTCTTTTTATATATCCTTGGGCGGTGGCCTATAAAAGTTTGGGGATGATTGGATTTATAGAAATGTTTATTTTTATGGCGATTCTTTTGGGCTTGGCCTATGCATGGAAAAAAGGAGCTCTTAAGTGGTATTAATATGAATCAAAGTATATCAGAAAAACTTCCTGGAACTGTATTGAATATGCCCGGAGGAAAATTAGTTCTTTCCACCGTGGATTATTTTATTAATTGGGCAAGAAAGTCCTCTGTTTGGCCTATGACATTTGGTTTAGCTTGTTGCGCTATAGAGATGATGGGATCCTATGCCTCGCGCTTCGATTTTGACCGATTTGGAGTGATCCCTAGACCCACGCCCAGGCAGTCAGATCTTATGATTATTGCTGGAACTGTTGTTAAAAAGATGGCTCCTATGATTGAGCGGCTCTATCACCAAATGCCGGAACCTCGTTGGGTGATCTCCATGGGAGCTTGCGCCAATAAGGGAGGGCCTTATTACGATTCTTATTCTGTTTGTAAGGGAGTGGATAAAATTATTCCGGTTGATATTTATATTCCCGGTTGCCCGCCCAGGCCCGAAGCGTTACAGTTTGGTCTTATAGAATTACAGAAAAAGATTGAAAAAATGTCGATCGCAAAAAAAATAGAGCTGCCACCCTTAACTCGAGTTAGAGAGTAATATGAATTCACAAGAAATTCTTGCTACGCTTCAAAATCAGTTTTCTCAAATTAAAGATATTCCGTATCCAAAAGCGCCGGAGCATGCTCCGGCGCATGAAGGGAAGCCTTATAGAGATCCTCATTTATATATTCAGTGTGAACCCGATCTCTGGAAAAATTGCGCCCAATTTTTAAAAGAAGATAGCCGCCTTTTGTTCGATTTTTTAACCTTTGTCACCGCAGTCGATTATTTAAAAGTTCCAGAAGGGGAAATTCCACGTATGGAAGTGGTGTATCATCTCGCTTCCTTTAAACACTCTCACAAATGTGTCATTAAAATTCCAGTTAAGAGAGATAATGGCACGCTGCCCTCCTGTGCTTCTCTTTGGTTCGCCGCAGATTGGCAAGAACGAGAAGTTTACGATATGTTTGGGATTCAATTTGAGGGCCACCCTAATTTAAAAAGGATATTGATGTGGGATGGTTTTCCGGGTTGGCCTTTGCGCAAAGATTACGTTCATATTCCCGATCGCTATGACGACTGAAGTTATTAGAATTCCCGGCCAAGAGTTGAATGCAGAGGAGATGATCCTTAATTTGGGTCCTCAGCACCCTTCTACCCATGGAGTTTTACGGGTCATTTTACGCATGGATGGAGAAGTGATTACCGGGTGCGAGCCCGATGTCGGGTATCTCCACCGTGGAACCGAAAAATTATCGGAAAATAGAACCTATCCTCAAATGTTAGTGATTTCGGATAGATGGGACTATTTAGCGGCCATGTCTAATAATTTAGTCTGGTGTTTGGCCGTAGAAAAATTAATGCAGTTAGAAATTCCGCTTCGGTCTCAATATTTACGCGTGATTATGGTGGAATTGAATAGAATTGCTTCGCACTTAGTTTTTTTTGGCACGTATGGTATCGATATTGGAGCGTATACCCCGTTCCTGTACGCTTTTCGAGAAAGAGAAAAAATTATCGATCTATTTGAAGAAGTGAGTGGCGCCCGTCTTACCTATAACTATATTCGCATTGGGGGGGTCATGGCAGATCTCCCGCCAGACTGGATTGGAAAATGCAGGTCCTTTTTAGAATGGTTAAAGCCACGCTTTGAAGAATACGATACCTTGTTAACCGGAAACCCTATCTTTCAAGATAGAACGAAGGGAGTCGGCATTATTCCTAAGGATAAGGCGATTTCTTATGGAGTGACGGGGCCCAATTTGCGTGGCAGTGGGGTCTCCTTGGATGTGCGAAAAACTGAGACTTATTCTAGTTACGATAAATTTAAATTTGAAATTCCTACGGGTAAAAATGGGGATTGCTGGGACCGGTATTGGGTTCGCATTCAAGAAATGAAAGAATCGGTAAAGATTATTGAACAAGCTTTAGATGGTTTGCCACAAGGGGAATGTAATGCTAAGGTCCCCAGATTAATCTGTCCACCCAAGGGAGAGGTTTATTACCATTTAGAGGCTCCTCGG
>JAHFCA010000023.1 GCA_023249715.1 Elusimicrobiota bacterium | reverse complement strand
GTTTCTGTTACTTCATTCCATTGGGGAATAAATTGGATAACCCAATTCTTTAGCCAATAGAATTGAGCAGGTAGGTCAAAATGTGGAAGACGAAACCGCGGTAGTTCAATTCTATTTTTGGGGGAGGGGGGATTTATGGGAAGTTCTTTAATTAATTGGTCGTGAGTTTTTGATTTCATAGTAATGGAATGCGCGCTAGGGGCGGGAGATGGCTGTTTTGCGGCGTCCGTATGAGAAATTATAGAAGATCCGGTGGACGATAAAACCGTTGCCAAAACAAAAAAGAGGGGGAGGATAGAGCGAAGTTTAAGACGGTTGAACCAGTTTGCTTTTCGATGAGGCTCTTGTTCTTCACTCAATTCCGGGGTCTCTTTGTTTACAGATAAACTCTTTTTCAATCGGGCAATTAAGAGTTCGGGTTCAGATTCGTACTTTTCAAAGACAGCCTTGTCGAGAATTACAGTGGGGGTAAAATTATTTTTCGACTGTATAATAATAGGATCCTCTCTTCCTGCTGGGACTCCAAAATCGGCCAGAAGAATTTTTGCTTGCGCGCTCTTAATAGGTTCAAAAATAGGATGATGGGAAACATCTTCCAAACTATTCGATAATTTGGATAAATCTTCGTCTGTTTCCAATAAGGATTTATCTATAAGGATTACCCGATCGGGCCAAGATTGAAACCGAGCCCATTCGGGATCGTTAGGGAGGAATAAAAATCCCTTATTTCTATAGCGCTCTAGCAAACCGCCATGCGCGTTCAGTTTTTCTTTAAGGACCCAAATTAAATCGGTGGCTTCTTCTAAATTTCCTTGAATCAGGCCTTTCTCTTTTTTGGGTTGCTTTATTTCTAACAAGGCTACCAATGTATTGATTAAGGTGAATCTATTTTCTATGTCTCTCTTTGGATCCACCAGTTTATCTATCATCCGCTTCATCCCCTCTAGCCCCACTGTCACTTTTTGATTACTTGGGACTAAATTGAGAACGCCCCGCTCCTCGCTAATGTCGGTGTCGTGGGGGAGTTCAAAGACCGCTTCTTTTACAAGGTTCACTTTTCCCCGAATGAGATGGGTTTCAATTTCAAAACCGCTCAGCCAAAGGGCGGTATCGCTTTCGGAGGATGCGCGCGGTTTATAGAAGCACCGTGTCTCTTCTATGATCCTTTCTCTATCTGTGCCGATAAGAGGCTTGTCCGTCCGTTTTGGTATGAGAAACCTCTCTAATATCTCTTTTAACCCCATTCCACTTCCAGAATCCCACACTTCGTAACCCTTTTCACTCACATTGACTATTACGGGAGATACTCTCTCATCCACAACTCCCGACTCCTTTGCGTTTAAATAGAGATACTCTTCGGGACGATTCATGCGTGTTCCATCTTGCCATTGGAGGGGGCCTTTCGTATTCACTCTTACTTTTCTCTCTATGAATTTTCTGCGAGCGAGCGCCTTTTCTTTATTTAACTGTTTTAGAACTTGCAGATGAGTTCCTTTAGGGAGGGTTCTATTTTCTAAAAGTTCATAGTCGAACAGCACCTCTTCGTTCTCCAGCCAGAAAATAAATCGCACTCCGGACTCTCCGTCTTTTGAAGATTCCAGGATAACGCGATCCTCTTTCGATTCTAATTCTCCCAGAACCTGATACCCTCCCACACCAAAACGGCCCGTCTTCTTTTCTAAAACGCTCGCATCTTGCCCATTCGCCATCAATTCTAGAATCGCTTGCGCTGCGGAAGCGGCTTGGTGTTTAAGATAGGTCTCTAATCTTTTTTCATTTTCTTTCTCATAATGGTTCTCAGGCAGGGCAATAAATTTTTCCAGATCCAAATTTCTATAGTCCTTTTCGGACATATCTCTCAATTTTTTTGCGTTTTCTATAACGGTTACAATTTGGGCTAATCTAAACTTTCTGGTTGGAGTGGAGGGAGTTGTTGGGGCGGGGCTAGATACTGTTGCTAATGAAAAAGGGAACGCGAAAGATTGGAGAATTTTACCTAAAGGAGAATTGGGAGCGAGGATTTCAACCCCTGCAATTACAAATAGAGCCGCCCATCGCCATCTGTCTTTTTTAGATAACCAGTGGATGAATTCTAATGAGAATTGGGCACTCTTATGGAATGTTATTTTGGTGAGCTCCAGAGCTTTGTGAAGCGTTTGGAGAGTTTTTTCGTGCTTCTTCCGCAATAAATCTCGTTGGGCCATCCCGGGGCTAAAGGGCGCGGGTTGTTTAGTTGCGGCATAAATTTTTTCTAAGAACGCGGTTTGTTCTGCGGGAGAGGCTCCCAACATAGAATGGCTGCGCCCCCTTAAATGGTGAGAGGCTATGTTTTTAGAGGAGTCAAAGTTCTGGGCTTGCGCGTAGGATGGGGCGATCGTAGAGAATAAAAAAATTCCAACAAGGGCAATGCAAATCCCCTGCTTTAAGCCCTGAACTCTTCTTCTATTTTCCAATTGGATCACAATTCCCCCTAATAAAATGAGCACGATTTCTCGCGTACGACAATTATAGGTGGAGAAGGCATAACTTTTCTCAAACTTTTTGTAACAAATTTGTAACTTTTTTAGCTCTGTGGTAGGATGTTTGGGTGAAAATTTTAGTGACGGGGTCCGATGGCATGGTGGGGAGCGAGTTTATAGAACAATCTCGGGATTATTCTTTTATTAAAGAAGTTGTTTGTTCCAATTTTGATGTTACGGACCCAAAAAGTGTTCTGGAAACTATAGAGAAAGTTAAGCCGGATGCTATTTTTCATTTAGCGGCGATGACCGATGTGGATGGGTGTGAACGCAATTCCCAAGAATGCTACAATATCAATATTCGGGGAACGGCCCATGTTTGCCAAGGGGCGAAAAAAGTAGGAGCGGTGCTCATCTATCCTTCCACGACCTATATCTACGACGGAGAAAAAGGATCTCCTTACGATGAGAGGAGCGATTCTGTTGCGCCTGAAAAAATTGTAGGAGTTTATTCTAAAAGCAAGTGGGAAGGAGAAGTCCTCTCAAGGCAACTTTCCCAACACCTCATTGTCCGTTTTGGAGCTCTCTTTGGCGGCGGAAAGAACGACAAAAAATTTGTGGCCAAAATCATCAGCAAAGTAAAATTTGGAGAAAAAGAAATCGAAGCGGTTAAAGATAGAATTATTCAGCCTTCCTCAGTGAAAGATACGGTTCAGAATTTGCTTAAACTAATTGAATTAGAAGGACGCGGAGTTTTTAATATGGTGGGGCAGGGGTGCGCTACTTATGTGGAGTATATGCAGGCGCTCCTAGATTTTATGGGAGCTCACGATGTAAAAGTGGTTCCTGTTTTAGCCTCTCACTATAAAGAAGCTGCTCCCCGCGCAAAAAATATTACGGCCATCAATGGGCGATTGAACGACATGGGGATTAATTTAATGCGAGATTGGAAAACCTCTTTAAAGGAGTATGTGAATGACTATTTTAAATAATGCGGAGATAGGTGCTCAGACTAACCTGGATATTCCTCTTTTTATTCGTGGGAAAGTGAGAGAGGTGTATGATTTAAAAGATAAACTGTTAATCGTAGCGAGCGACAGGATTTCCGCCTACGATTTTGTGCTCCCGACGTTGGTCCCCGATAAAGGGAAAGTGTTAAACCAAATTTCCGCCTATTGGTTTGGACAAACAAAAGGAATCGTTAAAAACCATTGCATTTCCACTTCTGTAGACGACTATCCCGATAAACTAAAAAAATATAGAAAAGATTTAGAAGGGCGTTCCATGCTGGCGCAAAGGACGGAAAAGTTCCCCATTGAATGTGTGGTTCGGGGCTATCTTTCCGGTTCGGGGTGGAAGGAATATTGCGGGAATAGCAAAGTGTGCGGCATCCCTTTGCCCGAAGGGCTCAAGGAATCGCAAGAACTGCCAGAGCCCATATTTACTCCCGCCACTAAAGAAGAGGGGGGAGCGCACGACCGCAATATCTCCTTTGAAGAGATGTGCCAAATTGTGGGAGAGACGATGGCTTTGGAACTCAAGCGCGTTTCGATAGAGCTTTATAAATTTGCGGCAAAGGCGGCGCGCTCTAAGGGCTTAATTTTAGCGGATACTAAATTTGAATTTGGAACTTTGACTTCTCCATCGGGGGAAAAAGAAATTATACTCATTGATGAAGCTCTGACTCCGGACTCTTCCCGTTTTTGGGAGATACGTCAATATAAAATTGGAAGTTCCCCCGCTTCCTTCGACAAACAGTTTGTGCGGGATTATTTAGATGGTATAAAATGGAACCACCAGCCGCCGGTTCCTTCTTTGCCAAAAGATGTGGTAGACAAAACAAGAGAAAAATATATTGAGGCGTTCCGCAGAATTACAGGAGAAAAAGAGCTTGCTTAAACCCAAATTTTGCATTAGGCGCGAGAACCGAGACGAACAAGGCGGAGACTTTTTCGACGAAAAAAGTGAGAGCGTAGTGGTGACTACGGTCGAATTTTTTGAGGAAGAAAAAGTCCCGCATTGTTCGTCGAATTCCGCGTCCTAATGCAAATTTTGGGTTCAATGTCTTCGCGCTTAGTAGAGGTGAATTCCCGCATCAAAGGGAGCGTAGATCACCGACGGTCCAAAATAGAACACTTGTATAGCGCATTGGGTTTTGGCCAATTGGAGTGTCTAAAAATTGGGGCGATCTATCGGCTGGAAGGAGAGTTGAGTTGTGAAGAGATTGAGCGGATTTCCAAAGAGATTTTGTGCGATTCTGTAACGGACTCTTACTCCATTGATTCTCCCTTGCCTGACAATAAAACTTTTTTTGTGGACATTTGGTATAAAAAAGGCGTGACGGATTCTGTGGGAATTAGTTTGCTCAAGGCGGTGAAGGATATAGGGATTCAACATCTCAGCGGCGCTTCTCATGGAGAAAGAATTCTTTTTCATCGCGCCGGTGAAAATAATGGGGAAGCGTTGGAAAAAAAAGTAATCCGGTTTGTAAGTGAAAATTTATTAAACCCACTGGTACAGGAATGCAAAATTACAGGACAGTTCTCCCAATGAAGGAAACCACTCCAATAGAGTTTACTTCTTTAAATGAAGAAGGGCTTCTGAACCTTTCCAAAGAAAGATTGCTCTCCCTCTCTTTGCCGGAGATGAAGGCCATTCAAGAGTATTATCAAAAAATTTCCCGAGAGCCTACCGATATTGAAATGGAAACCATCGCCCAAACGTGGTCCGAACACTGCAAACATAAAACCTTTAAGGGAAAAATTGATTACACGGAAATTCGGAGCGGGCGGCACTATAGAAAGGTTTATGACGGGCTTTTAAATGAAACGGTCATTCAAGCCACACAGGAACTTTCCAAACGTTTTTGTCTATCTGTGTTCGAGGATAATGCGGGGATTATTGCCTTGGATAAAAAGTGGGGGGTGGCCTTTAAGGTGGAAACGCACAACCATCCCTCCGCGTTGGAGCCCTACGGTGGCGCTGGAACAGGGATTGGAGGCGTCATCCGAGATATTTTGGGAGTGGGCCTAGGCGCAAAACCGATCGCGAACAGCGACGTCTTTTGTGTAGGAGAATTTGGTCCGGATAAAAATAGTTTTGGCTCCGCGGCGAATATTCTGCCTCCGGAAAGAATTTTAACCCGGGTGATTGATGGCGTGCGCGATTATGGGAATCGCATGGGAATCCCCACCTGTAACGGGGCGGTTTTTTTTCATAAAGGGTATTACGCGAACCCGCTTGTCTTCTGCGGAACTGTGGGGTTAATCCCCCGGGATAAAATTAAGAAAAAAGTAACATCGGGAGAGCTGATTGTTTCTATTGGCGGCAAAACAGGAAGAGATGGAATTCATGGCGCTACATTCTCTTCGGCCGCGTTGGAAGAAAATCTTTCTTCTAGTTTAGTTCAAATTGGCGACGCTATCGTAGAGAAAAAAGCGATGGAAGTGATTTTGCGCGCCCAAAAAGAGAATTTAGTTAGCGCGATTACGGATTGCGGGGCGGGAGGTTATTCTTCGGCCGTGGGAGAACTCGCCAGCTCCTCTGGGGCCAAAGTCTATTTAGAAAAAGTGCCTCTCAAGTATGTGGGGCTAGAGCCTTGGGAAATTTGGCTCTCGGAATCTCAGGAGAGAATGGTGCTTTCCCTCCCTAAAGAAAATTTAGAAAGGTTTCAAGAGATTTGCCAGAGCGAAGATGTGGACTGTTCTATTCTGGGAGAATTTACGAATACAGGGCGGCTGGAACTGTTTTATTTGGGCCAGATTTATTGCGATTTAGATCTTAAGTTTTTGCACGACGGAATTCCCCGGGTTTATAAAAAGGCGCTTTGGAGAGAGCCGGAGGTGGAGCCATTATCGGTAGAATTTCCGCATCAAGCGCAGACCGGAGATATTTTAAAGAAACTTTTAGCTCACCCCAATATTGCTTCTAAGCGATGGGTCATCCACCAATACGATCATGAAGTGCAGGGAAGATCTATTGTGAAGCCCTTTACCGGTTTAGAGCAAAGCGGGCCCAACGACGCCACGGTTTTAAAAACTCACTTAGATTCTTGGCGCGGGATTGCGCTTTCGAATGGGATTAATCCTCTCTATGGGGAGATAGATCCCTATTGGATGGCTGCCAACAATATTGATGAAGCGTTGCGCAATCTGGTGGCGGTAGGCGGGTCGATAGACGCATGCGCTATTTTGGACAATTTTTGTTGGGGAGACGTCAACGATCCGGAAATTATGGGAGGATTAGTGAGAGCTTCTTTGGCTTGTTACGATTTTTCCAAAATTTTTGGAGTCCCTTTTATTTCCGGAAAGGATAGTTTAAATAATACCTGGAAGGATAGAGAAGGAAACTTATTTTCCATTCCCGCGACTCTGCTCATTTCCGCCATTGGGATTATAAAAGATGTGCGGCGGGCTGTGACCGCAGATTTTAAAGGAGCGGGGAACTGGATAGCCCTCATTGGCAAAACTAAAGAGGAGATGGGCGGCTCGCACGCGGCCTACGTGCAAGGGTGGGAAGGGGGGCAAGTGCCTAAAGTAGAGGGTAAATCCGCAAAAAATTTAATGAGAACACTGTCTCGGGCCATGGCCCAGGGGAGGGTACGCTCGTGCCATGATCTTTCCGAAGGGGGGTTGGGCGTCACCATCAGTGAAATGTGCATTGGCGGCGGTTTAGGAGCGAAAATCGATCTTTCCCATTGCCAAGTGTGTCCTTCTCAGATGCAGGTTCCTTGGGAGCAGCTCTTTTTATTTTCCGAATCGTCTACACGCTGGTTAATAGAATTGGAACCAAAAAAAGTAAACGGTGTAAAAAAACTTTTTCCAGCCGATTCTTTTCTGCTCTTAGGCCGCGTGAGTAAAGAACCGGTTCTGGAAGTAAAATCTAAGCAACCTCTTTTTAAATTAAAAGTGCAAGAGTTGAAAAAAAATTGGGAATCTTTTTCCCGGAGCCAGGAATGAGCGCGCGGGCGTTAATCTTAAAAGCAGCCGGAACAAACTGTGACGGAGAGACCGCCCATGCTTTAAAAATTTCCGGAGCGAAGCCGGACACGCTCCCTCTGAACGAAATATTAAAAAATCCCGCTCAAATTTTTAACTATTCCATATTGGTAGTGCCCGGCGGGTTTTCTTACGGAGACGATATCGCCGCAGGCAGAATTTTAGCGAATGAATTAAAATATAAGTTGGGGGACACCTTGCGTAAATTTGTAGAAGATAAAAAATTAGTCATCGGAATCTGTAACGGGTTCCAAGTGTTAACCAAGGCGGGTTTGTTGCCCGAAGATTCTAATTTTGAACAGACGGTGACCTTGGCGCAAAATATTTCGGGCCGGTTTCAATGCGAATGGGTCGCTATGAAAAAAGAAAAATCGAAAGCGCGGTGGTTGGAGGACTTGCCTAAAAACTTTGAGCTCCCCATCGCCCATGGAGAAGGTTATTTTGTGACAAAAGACAGAAAAACTTTAAATGCGCTGGAAAAGAATGGGCAGGTAATTTTTAGATATGCTCCCAAGAATCCCAATGGTTCTATGCGGGCGATTGCCGGAATTTGTAATAAGAATGGGAATGTGATTGGCATGATGCCTCACCCGGAAAGATTTGTAACGCAGTATCAGCATCCGGAATGGTCTCGCAGAAAAATGGAGGGAGACTCTGTGGGGCTGCTATTCTGGAAAGCGGCGGTACATTACGCAAAAGGGGTTTAAATGGAAGAACTAAAAGAAGAATGCGGTGTTTGCGGGATCTATAGTCATAGAGAGGCTGCTCATTTAGTTTATTTGGGATTGACGGCTCTGCAACATCGAGGGCAAGAGTCTGCGGGGATTGTCTCTTTTAATGGGAAGATGAATCGCCACGTGGGAATGGGACTCGTTTTTGATGTCTTTAAACCAGAAACTTTTTCCTATTTAAAGGGGCGCTCCGCTATTGGGCATGTGCGCTATTCTACAACCGGAAGTTCCGTTATTAAAAACGCGCAGCCTCTTTTAGTAAGAACTCCCTACGGGCAATTGGCGGTGGGGCATAACGGGAACTTAACCAATGCCGAAAGTTTAAGACAAAAGCTGGAATCTACCGGCGCTATTTTCCAGACGACGACAGACAGCGAAGTTCTGCTGCACCTTATCGCCCGCTCCAAAGAAAAAAATCTGGTGGATGCGATTATTTCTTCCTTAGAGGATGTCGAAGGGGCCTACTCCCTTTTATTCGCAACCGATCAAAATAGGAAAGGGAATCCCGAGGGAACCTTAATCGCGGTGCGGGATCCCTTGGGATTTAGACCTCTCATTTTAGGAAAGTTAGGTTCCAGTTGGGTGGTCGCTTCCGAAACGAGCGCCTTCGATTTAATTGGCGCGAAATTTATTCGGGAACTGGAGCCAGGAGAGATGATTGTTATCGAAGAGCGCAAAAAAATTCAAAGTTATAAAATTTCTAAAAAACCGTTGAATAAGAGCGCTTTTTGTATCTTTGAATTTGTCTATTTCGCCCGGCCCGACTCCAAAATTTTTGGACATAGCGTGTATGAAGTAAGACGGGAATTAGGGCGGCAATTGGCGCGGGAGGCTCCCGCTGTGGGAGCAGACTGCGTGGTGGCGATTCCGGACTCTTCGGTAGTGGCGGCCACGGGATATGCGCAAGAATCGGGCCTGCCTTACGAGGTCGGTTTTATTCGCAGCCACTATGTGGGGCGCACCTTTATTGAACCGTCAGGAGCTATGCGGGATTTTAGAGCCCGTATAAAATATAACCCCATCCGGGAAAGTTTGCGCGGGAAAAACATTGTGCTGGTGGATGACTCCATTGTGCGCGGCACTACTTCCCGAAAATTAATTCAATTATTGCGATTGACCAATGTAAAAGAGATTCATATGAGAATTTCTTCTCCTCCCATTACCGGCCCCTGTTACTATGGAATAGATACCCCTACCAAGGCAGAACTGATCGCTTCTACCCATTCCGTAGAAGAGATAAGAAAATTTTTAGGAGTGGAAAGTTTAAAATATCTCAGCTTAGAGGGGATGATTCAGGCTGCCAAGGGAACTTCGTCTCAATTTTGCACCGGTTGTTTTTCCGGAAATTATCCCACACAAATTTATGACAAGGAAAGCCATTCCAAACAATGAAAAAACCTATTATAGATTCTAAAGAACTGAACCAATTGCTTGGGGAGATGGCGCGTACATTTGTTAATAGAGAATCCTCCCAAATAAAAAAAGGGGGAGTCTGCGTCATTGGCATTCAAACCCGGGGAGCCATTTTGGCTAACAGAATTGCCAAACTTTTAAAAGAAAAACACCGCTTATCAGTAGAAGTCGGATCCCTCGACATTACCCTCTACAGGGACGACGTCAGTGAAATTGGGAATCAACCGATTGTAAAAGAGAGCCATGTTCCCGTTTCCATAGAAGGGAATTCTATTCTATTGGTGGACGATGTGCTCTATACGGGCCGCACCATCCGCGCCGCTCTCGATGCCCTCCTGGAACGAGGGCGTCCCCGCATGATTCGTTTAGCAGTCCTTGTGGATAGGGGAGGGAGAGAACTTCCCATTCAAGCCGACTACATTGCCAAAAAAATGTCGGTAAAAAAAGGAGAAAAAATTCAAATCCAAGTAAAAGAGATAGATAAAAAAGAAGGAGTGTGGATTCTATAAAGAATGAAACTTAAATCGAAGGATCTCCTGGGGTTAGAAAATCTTTCCAAAGAAGAAATTCAGCTTATTCTTGATACGGCGGTTCCTTTTAAAAAACTGTTTACTCAATCCATTAAAAAAGTTCCCACATTGCGCGGGAAAACGGTGGCGCATCTGTTTTGCGAACCTTCTACGCGCACACGCGCTTCTTTTGAATTAGCCGCAAAACGGTTGTCCGCGGATACTCTGGATATTCCTGTTCCTTTAAGTTCCGTGCAAAAAGGGGAAAGTCTGCTGGATACAGGCAAAACTTTGCTCGCCATGAAAGTGGATTTTATTGTTATGCGTCATGGGGAGAACGGCGCGCCGGAACTGTTGGCAAAAAATTTAAAACTCCATGTTGTGAACGCCGGAGACGGCACTCACGAACATCCCACCCAAGGTCTTTTGGATTTATTCACGCTGAGAGAAAAGAAAAAACAGATTCAAGGGTTAAATGTTGTTATTTTAGGAGACATTCTTCATTCCCGGGTAGCGCGGTCTAACCTTTGGGGACTTACCAAGTTAGGAGCCAAAGTCACTCTCTGCGGACCAGAAAATTTAGTTTCCAAGGAGATATTAAAAACTTTTTCGAAGTCCGTTCGCATTCAACACGATTTTAAAACAGCGGTAAAGTATGCGGATGCCGTCAATGTTTTGCGCATTCAAAAAGAGAGACAACGGGATGGTTTAATTCCTTCCATGGAAGAATATATTAAAAACTATGGGATGTGGAGCGATAAAAAGAGGTGGCTTAAGAAAGATTGTTTAATTCTCCATCCGGGGCCTATGAATAGAGGCGTCGAAATCGATTCGGCTACGGCCGATGGAGATTCTTCTGTAATTTTAGAGCAAGTGACCAATGGCGTGGCCATTCGGATGGCAGTGCTCTATTTGCTTGCGGGGTCTTAAGTGCCCCTTCTTATTCAAGGAGGAAGAGTTCTCGATCCGGAATTCATGCGCGATGGCCCATTCGATTTACTGATTGAATCTGGAAAAATTTCCGCCCTGGAAAAAAATATTCCTGCCCGAAAAAACTGGACCCTCTATAATGCAAAAAATCATTGGGTGTTCCCCGGCTTAATTGACGCCCATGTCCATTTAAGAGAACCGGGAGGAGAAGAGTCGGAGACCATTCTTTCTGGAACAACCTCCGCTGTAAAAGGAGGAGTGACCTCCGTTCTTGCCATGGCGAATACGCATCCTCCCGTGGATTCCCCAAAAAAAGTTAAATTTTTCGTCCAGCGTTCTAAAAAAGCTCCCGCCCGGGTGTATCCTGTGGGGGCTATTACTCTAGGATTAGAAGGGAAAAAGATCGCTCCTTTAAAAAAAATGTCACAGGTCGGGTGCATCGCTTTTTCCGATGATGGCCGGTGTGTGATGGATAAAAGTCTAATGGGGAAGGCGTTAAAAATAGCAAAAACTTTGGGAACTCCGCTCATAGAACATTGTGAAGAGGAGGGCTTATCTTGTGGAGGCGTGATCCACGATGGAAAAATTTCCAGAAAACTAAAAGTAGGAGGAATTCCTATAGAATCGGAATCTGCTATTGTGGAGAGGGATATTCAATTGGCAAAATCTTTTGATGCGGCCATCCATTTTGCCCATATTTCCTGTAAAGATTCTGTAGACCTTATTCGAAAAGCAAAAAAACAAAAAATAAAAATTAGCGCCGAGACGTGTCCCCACTACTTTACTTTAACGGATGAAGCTGTTCTAAATTATGGAAGCTGCGCTAAAATGAAACCTCCTTTACGAACAAAAAAAGATCGGCAAGCCATTCTCGAAGGACTAATGGACGGAACGCTCGATATAATTGCCACCGACCATGCTCCTCATTCCGACGCCAGTAAAGCGATAGGTTTAGAAAAATCTCCTTTTGGGATTATAGGACTTGAGACATCGTTTGCTTTGGTCTATAATGAGCTCGTTTTAAAAGGGATTCTGTCTCCATTGGAAGCGCTGCGAAAAATGACGCAACTTCCCGCAAAGATTTTTAATGTGGCTGGAGGGAATTTAGCGGTTGGATCTCCGGCGGATATTGTGGTATTCCATCCTAAAAAAGAGTGGATTTTTAAAAGAGAGATGATCTTGAGTAAAAGCCATAACTCTCCTTTTATGGACCGCAAATTTAAAGGACAAATTGTTTTGACCTTGGTAGGGGGCAA
>JAHFCA010000132.1 GCA_023249715.1 Elusimicrobiota bacterium | reverse complement strand
CACGATGGACGTCGCCCGTTTAGAAGAGTCGATTAACACCGTCCAAAAAACTCAGGCCGATCTCATCTCCAAAATGGACCAACTCGATCATTCACTCATAAAGTTTAAAGAAGAACTCATTATTTCCCAAAAATTAAGCAGCCATTTCCAATCTCAGTTAGAGGATTTCCAAGCGATCTTTAATGAGAAAATGAAAGAAATTTCTGAACTTCTTACCATTAGCTCAAAAGCTGAAGCCTCTATCTTGCCCAGCGCTCAATACAAAGCATCTTATGGAGATTACCTGGGGGGAAATTGGGATCTCGCCATTGAAGGCTTTGAAAATTTTGTTGAACGTTATCCTAAAAGCATTTTAGTGCCGCAAGCCTACTATACTATTGGGGAATGTTATTACGTCAAAAAAGATTATAATCAGGCTAGAAACTATTTTGATAAAGTGCTTTCCCTTTCGCAAGAGCTGCGGCCACAAGCGCTCCTAAAACGTTCCCACACTTTAGAAAAATTAGAACAGCGGGAAAACCAAAGATTAACTTTGGAAACTTTGGTGAAGGAATTCCCGGAAACTAAAGAGGCCGAAATAGCCCAAACCCTTCTAGAAGAATTATCCCAAAGGTTCCCTTCCCCAAAAACCAAGAGCCCTGCAAAACCCAAAAAAATCCTTAAATGAAGTTAAGATTCTTAATTTTTATTCTTTGGAGCCTAGCGGCTAATCTCCATGCAGCCGATCTCTTTGTGCAAATTCAGCGGGGCGAAAAAGTAACATTGGGAATTCCCCACTTTATCTCTAAATCGCTCTCTGCCGAAACTTTAAAAAGGGAGCTGGAAGAAACTGTTTTGGAAGATATTCTGTTTAATCAAATTTTTTCTGTCACTCAAGAAGGGCCCGCCTCAGAACCTTCTAAAATCGATTTTGCAGGCTGGGGCGCTTCGGGGGCCGATCTTTTAATTCAAGCCAACGTTCACTTAAAAGAAGATAAAGCAAAAGGGGAAGAACCTAAACTGGAACTGATTGCCTCTGTCTACGAAGTTTCTACCGGAAAACCTATTTTTCAAAAGCTCTACCGCTCCGCTCCTAAAAATGGCCGCAGAGTAGCCCATGAATTTGTCGCCGATCTTCTTTACAAACTCACCGGGGATAAAGGGGTCGCCAAAAGCAAAATTACTTTCTGTAACGATAATTCCGGCCATAAAGAAATTTATATCGCCGACTATGATGGCTATAACGTCAAACAAATTACTTTTGACCGCAAAATAGCCCTCCTCCCCAACTGGTCTCCTTCCGGGAACGAAATTATTTATACCACGTACCGACGCAACAACCCAGATCTCTACCTCTTTTCTTTGGAGAAGGGAACATCGTATTCCTTCTCTGCGCGAGCCGGGCTCAACTTAGCCGGTTCTTTTTCACCGGATGGAAATGAAATCGTGGCCACACTTTCCTATCAAGGCTCTCCTAATTTGTACATTCTCAATAGAGCCGGGGAGGTGGTGCGCCGGCTTACACAGGAAAAATTTGTTGATACCTCGGCTAGTTTTTCTCCCGATGGTAGAAAAATTGCTTTTATTTCCGACCGCTCCGGAACTCCTCAGGTTTATATAATGGATGCAGATGGTGCCAACCTTGTTCGCCTCACCACCTCCGGCTATTGTGATTCTCCGATATGGTCCCCCAAAGGAAACAAAATTGCCTATTCTCAGGGGACAGAAGAAGGAAAACATAACATTATTCTCCACGACATCGCTACAGGCCAGCGCCTAAAAATTACAGAAGGAGTGAACAACAATGAGAATCCTTCTTTTTCTCCCGATGGAAAATTCCTTCTGTTTTCTTCCAATAGAAACAGCAAATGGGAACTCTTTATAGCTTCTCTCGATGGCAGAGTTCATAGAAAACTATTAGAATTTCCCGGAAATTCCATCACTCCTCAGTGGGGGCATTAAAATTTATGGTTACTTTTTCCCTAAAAGAAATGTTTTTACTCGGTTGGCCCATATTAAGCCTGCTCTTAATTTGTTCTATTGTGTCTTTAGCGGTAATTTTAGAGCGCTGTATTTTCTTTAGAAAAAAGAGTGTGAACGTTTCCGATATTCTTCAAAAACTAGAGTCCATAAATTCTCCTCACGAACTTAAACTTCAATATGCTTCCTTGGGAGAACCTATCGCTTCTATTGTCCAAGTCGCGGCGAATCCCGGCAATAAAAGCGACGAAGAAACCCTGTCTTTAAAAGTAGACCGCGCCGTCCGCATGCAAGTGAGCGAAATGGAAAGACGAGTCCCTCTCTTAGGATCCATCGCCGCGGTCGCTCCTTTTATTGGGCTCTTAGGAACGGTGATAGGAATTATTCGCGCTTTTAAATCTCTTGCTTTAAGTGGCGGCGGGGGTCCCCAAATTGTAGCCAGCGGAATCGCCGAAGCGTTGGTTGCAACAGCAGTGGGTCTTATGGTGGCCATTCCCTCTCTTTTAGCTTACAACTATTTTTCTGTGAGAGTGCGACGGATGACTGAAGATATAGAAATCTGCGCCGACAGAATTGTCGAACTCCTAACCCAAAAATGAAAGTGTCTATAGGCCAGAGAGATAAATTTCCGTTAATGTCAGAAATCAACATGATTCCCCTCATCGATGTGGCTTTAGTATTGCTCATTATCTTTATGGTAGTTACGCCCTATTTAGTCTCTTCACAAATAAAAATAAATCTTCCCCGCGCCTCTAGCTCTGTTACTGCCGCTACCACTCCAATTCGCATTATCATTTCTGCTCAAAGAAACTACTACATTGAACGAGAAATGGTAGGAAAAAAAGATTTAGGAACTACTTTACGACTCAAATTAGCCGGAAAAGAAAATCCGACGGTTCTTATAGAAGCCGATGCCGGAGTTCCCTTTGATCTGGTGGTCTATGCGATGGACCTGGCTAAAGCGAACGGCGCTGAAAAACTCGGCGTCTCCGTTCAAAAAAATTAGTGACACGACCCTTAACCTATTCCACTCTTTTACACCTATTCTTCCTTGGTTGGCTCTTATTGCATCAATCTTTCTTAACCCATAAGGAAGAGACTTTCTTTATCGATTTTATTGCCGAACCCTCTTCTGGGGGAGGAACATCTCTCGCCTCCCCTGCAGCAGCGATCTCCCGAAAACCGACCGTTCTACCGGTTAAAACTGTGAATTCTAAAGAGGATCTTCTATTAAAAAGCAAAGAAGTTAAAAAGAGTAAAGTTAAAGAGAAAATCATGGAGATCCCCCAAGCGCCTCCCCTACCTCGAGTATTAGACCCTCCCCTTAGCAAAGATAATGCGGTTCCAGGAATCCCCGGAGTAGATTCCTCTCAATCTAATGCTGGCTCTGGAGTGGGGATAGGATTAGAAGTCGGAAGCGATGGGGGAAGTTTTACGGGCACTCAATTTCAATATGGTTGGTACATTCAGGGAATGAAAAAAAAACTAGATTCTAACTGGGTTTTGGTTTCTCAATCTCTTTCGCGCGTAAGCGCTCAAATTGCTTTTATTATTGAAAAAAATGGGGCTGTTCATTCCATCGCGGTAGAAAAAAGCTCCGGTGAGACTGTTTTTGACCAGGCTGCTTTAAGGGCGGTAAAATTGGCAGACCCTCTGCCCCCGCTCCCCTCAGAATTTAGCGAAAAAGAGTTGAGAGTCCACGTTCGTTTTACCCTCAAAAACTAATCTTGACAAAAAAGTCATGTATTGTTATATTGGAGGTATACGCCAATGAATCCCTATAACCCAAAAATTGTCGACCATTTTATGCATCCCCGCAACGTGGGAGAAATAGCGGACGCTGACGGGATTGGCACCGTAGGACACCCCTCTTGCGGCGACATTATCCGGCTCTTTATTAAAGTGGAAAAATTGAATGGGAAAAGAATCATTTCTCAAGCTAAATTTAAGACTTTTGGCTGCACGACCGCGATTGCGACAAGCTCTATCGCTACAGAACTTATTAAAGGTAAAACTATAGAAGAAGCGCTTACCTTAAAAAACGCGGAAGTGGCCAAAGCCTTAGGAGGGCTCCCCACCATTAAAATGCACTGCTCTGTTTTAGCCGAAGATGCCCTAAAAGCCGCGGTAGCCGATTACCTAAAGAAAAATGGAGAAGAAAAATATTTAAATGAAGTCCAGACGCAAAGTCAAAAACACGAAGAAGCAGAGCTTCTTTCTAGGAGAATCTAATATGAACGAAACTATTGAAACTCAAACCCCTGTTTTAACCCTCACCCCCAATGCGATCAAAAAAATTAAATCGCTGATGGAAGCAGACCCTCAAGCCAAAGGAAAATCTGCCCGGATTTATTTAGAAGCGGGCGGCTGTTCGGGGTATCAATACGGTTTCTCCTTCGATGACAAAAAAGAAGGGGACGCCTCCCTAACCGTGGATGGATTGACTGTGTTAGTAGACCCGCAAAGCGCTCAACAGTTAAAAGGAAGCGTCGTGGATTATAAAGAAGATTTTGGCGGCGAAGGGTTTGCCATTCAAAATCCAAATGTTAAAAAAAGTTGCGGGTGTGGAAATTCAGTAGAAATATAAAATGCTTCTATCCATTACCGAAAAAGCTGCGGAAAAAGTAAAAATCCT
>JAHFCA010000022.1 GCA_023249715.1 Elusimicrobiota bacterium | reverse complement strand
AAATCGAGGCCGTTGGATTGTGAGCGTGAAAGATCGTATAGGAATTCCCCTGGAAAATATTCTAAAAAAACTTTTAACTCCCGATGCCACCACTAAAAGCGTAAAAGATGGAATTTTGCAGAGCGGTTTCTTCGGGCAAGGCTTTTTCACGTTATTTGCCGACGCGGACGAAATTTTAGTTCGAAGCGGCGTGGACGGGAAACTGCATGAGGTTTTGCTAGTCCCTGTTCGTAATCCAGAAACAAATCAGGTCTCCGATATCCACGTTGCGTGGATGAAAGGCTATGAGGATATGGAAGGCGAATTTAAAGGAACAGAAATCCAAAGAATTAAATATATCCACCCGGACAATCTCCATAGGATCCAGATGGAAAACGCGTACTTGCGTTTCCAAGCGACAAAATATTGCGGCTCTATTTCCGAGTATGAAATTAGTTGGAATGGGGACCCCATTCAAGACAAGTTAGAGAAAATCGCTGAAGAAAAAGGGGTTGAGTCTAAATTGAGTGAAACTCGCATTCCCCGCGTGAGTGTGGATAGACTTTATATAGAAGAGTTAAACTCTCCATTCTTAAAATGGGTGCCTCGCCCTATTCAAGAACCGTTTTTGAAATTGGGTTGGAACTTAGATTTCGCGGCAGGGACTCCTTTAGTGCGAACCCGTAACAGAATTCAAAACCCAGAGCGGTACCACGCCCGTATTGCGGTACTCGCTTTGAAAACAGCGGCCGAGCTTTACAAGAACGGATCCGTTCCATTGGAAGGAACGCCACAATACGAAGATTATCTGGAATCTCCTTCTCGAGGCGGCTCCATTCCGGACTGGATTTATAAAGACGCGGAACTAATTAACTCCGGTCGTTACGAGGACGGAGAAGAGAGCGAATTATTTTGGGAAAAATTTGAAACTACTTATATGCGGCATCCCGCTTATTGGGCAAAACTCATGATTTTGGTAAGCCCCTCCCTCCTCGAACTAAAAGAAAAATTAGACCAACTAAAATCGAAGGAAGAAGCGGCGCTCTTAAAAGGGATTCAAACCGCCGGCGACTTTGAAGGAGAGATTGGCGCAAAGGCAATGCTCCATCTCATTGACCTTGTTTTTAATATGCTGAATATTTCTCCGGAACAAAAGATATCCGTTAATTTAAAGAATGGTATCTTAGAAGCGTTCCAGATTTTCCTGCAAGAAAATAGAATTGAACCCTTTGCCGAAAAAATGGCGGAGTTAACCCATAACGACACAACTTCGGTAAAAGTTGTTCAGTTTTATGACGCATGGTTAAGAAGCGGCATTACCAAAAAAGAAATTTTGGAGAAGTTGTCCCAAGTTTTTGAAATGCCTTTAGTTGAAGAGTCCCTTGCTCAATTGAAAAGTGAACTGGGAAAAGTTCCTGCGGCAATTCTTCCACTAGGTCACCAACCGAATAAAGAAACTAATGATGGAAGCGCTCCACTTTTATCCATTTTAGATCCGGTAATCAAAAAATTTTGGAAGGAGGGGACAAAAGCCTACTATCATTACACAACCAAGTCAGCGACAGTGTGGGAATATGGTCTGTTTAAATTTGTTCCCCTCTATTTTACTGGAACGAATTTAAGTAAACTGGCCGCGCTCGACCCAGCAAGCATTGGGATTACAGCAGGCGTGAGTATCGGATTATTTTCCTTTGCCCACATCCTTGTGCGTTGGATTGTTAAAGCGCACGACAACGGATGGAATAGAGGATACCTCCCTTGGAACTATGCAGAAAAGAAAGACCTCACAGATTTTATAAAATACATTATCCCCTCCACATTCTTTACGTTTCTCTATTTAGCTTCTCTAAACTTTTTACCTTTTCCGTCTTCTGTGTTAAATCATCTGGTTTCCTATGTCATTGTAGTCTTTGCCCATGGAGCTTATAATACTGCTATCCTTAAAGGTTGGGTCCCTGAATGGTTCAACTTCACTAATCTTTCTCTTAAAAAAGAGGTGAGTGTAGAAGAAGAGTTGAATTCAATTGTTAAACAAGACCTTTCTTCTTTCGCTTATGCTTCTTACAAAATCAATAAAGCTAAGATTCAATTCCTTTTAACTCCAAATGAAATCCCTCTTTTTCTCATTGATCTTCCCGAAGAAATGAAGGTGGATGAAGATGGGTTTAACCCTCCGCAATACTATAGAGATTGGATTATTGGTTTAGTTCATGCAATGAATCTTTCTTCTAAAGAAAGCCAGCCATCTCCTAAAATTGGGTTCATTGTAAAATCTAAAGAAAGAGAAAGGATTGTTAAACAACTAATGGTTAAATGGAATATTCAACCTGAGATGATTCTTTTTACAGTGGAAACTCCAGATCAAGCTCTAAATAAAACGAAAAAGGAGAATCTTTCGATTGTTTCCATCCTCACAGAAAGACCTCATAGAAATATTTGGGGAGAATTTATAAAGTGGGCCATTACTTTAACCGCTATTGCCAAAGAAACCGTTGGATTAGAAAATATAGAACAAACTCTCCGCCAAACCCTTCATTATAAGTTCCAGGCCTAAGATAAAGCCCAGAAAATACTTTAAACCCAAATTTTGGGTTAAACATACCTATGTCAACTCGCAGTTGAGTATGGAGTTTTAGTCGCGGAAGTGGAAGTAGCAAATATCTATGTCTTGAATAACAGACAATAGTCTGTTATACTAGACATATTATGAGGTCTGTTAGTCCATTGCGTTTCCCACTGGATTCCCTATTCTCTGCGTCTAGCCATATTCCTATTTTACGAACTCTTCAAGAATGTCGTGAAGGAATGAGCGGTAGAGCCATAGCTAGAGAAGCTCGGATCAATCATCAGACTTGCGCTGTAGCCATTAAAAACCTTGAATCTTTAGGGATACTCCAAAGGCAAGGAAGTGGTCATACACAATTGATTCGTCTTAATTTTGAAAACTATCTCGTAAACTATTCCATACTTCCCCTTTTAAAACAAGAAAGAGAATTATTCAAGAGAATAAGAAATGAAATTGTTATATCTTTTAAAGATGTTCTTGTAATAACCATCTTTGGGAGTACAGCGCGCGGTCAGGAAAAAATGGGGAGTGACATAGATGTTCTTTTTGTAGTTCATGAGTCCAAAAAAAATAAAATTCTAAACAAAATTACAGATTACACCTCAACTTTTATTTATAGATTTGGGGTTCGACTGTCTCCTATTGTTTTAACTGTCGATGAAGTTAAGTTGAGAATTAAAAGATCAGATCCCCTATTAAAAAATATTTTGTCAGACGGAATCAGTCTAACCCCAAAAAAATTGCAGGATTTGATTTAACATGGCAAGGATAAACAGGCGCGTCTCCATTTCAAGAGACACGTATCATGACTATTTTAAAGTAGCAGAGAGCTTTTATTCAGGAGCCAATTTGGCAAAAGAATTTGAGTATTGGAATGCAGCTGGAGTTCTTATTATTCATGCTGCGATTGCTTATACAGATGCCATTACGATTAAAATTGGGGGAGTAAAAAGCCAGGGTGAAGATCATATGGCAGTGATCGACCTAATAAGACAGGTTGTTATACTGGGAGAAGATGGCCTTAGGGCTGTAAATCATCTTTCTCGAATGATTGAGCAAAAGAATATTGTTTCCTATAGCGGGGAAATTTACACAAGACCGAACATTGAACAATTGTGGAAGCATTTGGAACGATATAAAACTTGGACCAATACTATTTTAAGTCCCCAGGGAATTCCTTAATTATTATAATTACGGAAATGGAAATAGCAGGTGTCGCCATCCCATCTTTCGCATTTCAGTGTCCCGCTATAAAATCTGCCATATTGATTTATCAATGCGATTTTCTCTGAGGCGGCATTTTTTAGCGAATTTTGCGAAAGACGGGGAAATATGGAACAAACTCTCTGCCAAACCCTTCATTATAAGTTCCAGGCCTAAGATAAAGCCCAGAAAACAGTTCTCACCATATTTTTTTCAAATGATTCAAACCTCCCTGATAATCTTCCACTGCAAGATCGCTTTTCACACCATACTCTGCGAGTTTATTAACCATCTCTGCAATGGAGAGTCCCGCTAATTCAGCAGCTTTTCCAAGAGAAGCTTCTTTCTTTTTGTACTTATCTATTCCAAGCATGAGTCTGCCCATATCCACAAGTTTTCGCACCTCTTTAGAAGTATCCTCCTTTTCTTCGCGAGCAAGCTGGTTCACAAAAACATAATCTTCCACACTCATTCTTATACTCATTGTCTTTTGATGTTGCATGTCATTAATCCTCCAATCTTTTTCTAATATCTTGAACCATCTTTTCATCATATCTTCCATATTTACAGAGCATTTCAAGCTTTAGAATGGCAGTCCGTCGATCTATAATTTTCTTTTCCTTTAATCGCATTAAAATTGAAAGGGCTGAAGTATAGGTTAATCTTAATAACTTACAGGCTAGTAGAGCGTTCCAGTCATCGGTAGCAACAAGGGCTTTAAGTTCGTCCCCTATAATAAGAGTTTCTGATTATCCAAGGTTAATATTGAAATCCTTCATTATTTTATTGCATCGTTTTCTATCTCGCACGATCTTAACTTGTATTTTACCTTACCGTATAAGACACAATCGCTTCTCTCATGACTTCTGCTTGACAAAGTCCTCTGTGTCATGTATATTTTGGAAGTGCTAATTCCATATTTGGACTAAAAATGGAAACTATGATTCCAAGACTATTTTCTCCCCCAAAGGGAAGTTTCTTCTTGTTTGGACCGCGCGGAACAGGGAAAACAACCTGGCTTAAACATCATATTCCACATGCTATTTTCATTAACCTCTTGGAATCGGACACATTTCGTCTCTTCAGCGCTCGACCGGAAAGACTCCGAGAAGTGATTCTTCCCAATTCAAATTTAAAATCTGTGGTGATTGATGAGGTGCAAAAAGTTCCTCAACTTCTTCCGGAAGTGCACAACCTTATTGAGAAGAAAACAGGCATTCAATTTATTCTTACAGGATCCAGTAGCCGCAAACTGAAACGCTCCGGCATAGATCTTCTAGCTGGCCGAGCTCAGAGATGTGAACTCCATCCCTTTATGGCGTATGAATTGGGGCAGCAATTTTCATTAGATAAAGCTCTAAATACAGGATTGATACCCTTAGTTACAACTTCTGAAGAATCGGTAAATGTTCTAAAAAGTTATGCGTCCTTATATGTTCGTGAAGAAGTTCAAATGGAAGGATTGGTAAGAAATATAGGAAATTTCTCACGATTTTTGGAATCGATCAGTTTTTCCCATGGGAATTTACTCAGTGTAAGCAATGTGGCTAGAGAATGTGAGATAGAACGTAAAACAGTGGAAGGCTATATTGAAATTCTAAAAGATTTACTTTTAGCCTACACAATCCCTATTTTTTCTAAGCGAGCCAAAAGAAAAGTTGCGGTTCATCCTAAATTTTATTATTTCGATGCGGGACTTTTTCAATCCTTGCGGCCCAGAGGCGCCTTAGATCGTCCTGAAGAAATTGAAGGAGCTGCTTTAGAAGGATTAGTCGCCCAACATCTTATGGCTTGGAATGCTTACCGAGGTCAAAAGAATCGCCTTTATTTTTGGAGAACTTCATCTGGAACTGAGGTAGATTTCATATTGTATGGAGAAGAACTCTTCTGGGCATTAGAAGTAAAAAGAAGTGGAAAAGTGCGACCAGAGGATTTGCAATCCCTTAAAATCTTTAGAACGGATTATCCAAAAAGTAAGTTGTATTTCCTTTACTGCGGCAAAGAACAATTGCTCATAGATGGAATTCATTGTATCCCCATTCAGGACTTTTTAAAAAATCTCCATCCTAAATCTCTAAATATTTAACCTGGGGAACAAGGGGAAGATATCTCGGGCTATCTAGATTTTAAGAACGCCACGGTAATCCGGAAAGTTAACATTGACTTTCCAGAATGGATGGTAAAACGCTTAGACCAAGAAGCTCATAGATTAAATATTTCCAGACAAGCTATCGTTAAAACGTGGGTTTATGAAAAACTTCAGGAGCATCCTCTCTAATCCCGGAAGTGAAAGTAGCAGATGTCGCCATCTTGGATGGTGTATTCTTTTCCTTCGGAGCGCTTAAGCCCCTTTTCCTGTAAAACTTTTTCTTCTTTCCATTGGTCTATCTCTTTAAAGTGGTAGATCTCGGCCTTAATAAAACCTTGGGCGATATCGCTATGAATTTGCCCCGCCGCTTCCTGGGCCGTGCTCCCTTGCTTCACCGTCCAAGCTCTTACTTCGGTAGGACCTGCCGTAAAAAAAGTAACCAAATCTAAAAGCCCATACGCTTCCCGCACCAACTTTTCTAGTCCCGTCTCTTTCATGCCCAGCTCTTCTCTAAAAGTTTTTCTCTCCTCTTCATCGGCAATTTGGGCGAGCTCCGACTCCATTTTCCCGGTCACCGTCAACCATTTGGCGCCGCGTTCCTTCGCCACCTTTTGGAGTTCGGCCGTCCATTTTTCATTTTCGGATTGAGACCCTTCTCCAATATTCCCTAAATAGAGCGCCGGCTTCGCGCTTAAAAGAAAAAAAGGCTTTAGCTCTTGTGGGCTCAGGCCGCTGCTGCGGGCGGGGTTCCCTTCATTCAAACTTTTTTGAATGCGCTCCAAGCAGGCAAATTTTGTTTGAGATTCCTTATCCCCCGACCGCGCCATGCCGCTCAGTTTAAGACTCTGTTTATCGAGCGTCTGCAGGTCCGCTAAAATCAATTCCGTTTCAATCACCTCGATATCCCGTAATGGGTCCACCGCTCCCAACGTATGCACCACATCGGGGTCCTGGAAAAGCCGTATCACATGCACAATCGCGTCCACTTCCCGAATATGGGCTAAAAATTTATTCCCGAGGCCGGCGCCAGAACTAGCTCCCTGCACTAATCCGGCAATATCTACAAATTTAATTGTGGCGGGGGTCGTTTTTCCTGGATTAAACAATTCTTTTAAGCGGTACAAGCGGGGATCGATTACCGCCACCACGCCCACGTTCGGTTCAATGGTCGTAAAAGGATAGTTCGAAGAAGCGGCATGCCCAGAGGTAAGGGCGTTAAATAGAGTGGATTTTCCTACGTTTGGTAAACCAACAATTCCTATTTCCACGGTAGGGACAGCTCCCTATTTGTCCAACAAATAGGGAGCTGTCCCTATTGCTAGTGCATCCCGATGAATGACTTCTTTAAAAAGGTTTCTGCCATTTTTTAACTCTTCGGAAGCATAAGAAATAATGCCCCGAGCCATCTCTCTCCCCTCTAAATTTTTTATTCGGACTACGTCCCCTTTAAAAAAATCTCCATGGACTTCTTTTATCCCCGGGAACAATAAACTTTTAGATCGTTCTAGGATGGCGCTCACAGCCCCGTCATCAATCATAATTTCTCCTTTGGGGACTGCCCCAAAAAGAATCCATCTTTTCTTAGCGGTCAAAGATTTTAAAGCGATAAACTTTGTCCCAACCTCTTCCCCCGATAAAATATCCCGCAGAACCCCTTGGGTAAAAGCGCTGGCAATAATGGTGGTTACTCCGCTGGAGGTGGCCACCTTTGCCGCTTCCAGTTTAGACGCCATTCCTCCTGTGCCCAGCGCGCTCTTAGAAGGACGGACATGTTTTTTAATTTCAGAAATTTCTGTAACGGTGTGAATCACTTCTTTGGAATTTTTTGTATCCGAACGATAAAGCCCTTCCACATCGCTCAATAAGACTAAGAGGTCCGCATCCATTTTTGCCGCCACCAGGCTGGAAAGCTGGTCGTTATCTCCAAATCGAATTTCTTCTATGGCCACGGTATCGTTCTCATTGATAATCGGAACGACTTTCAATTCTAACAAAGTGCACAACGTATTCCGCGCATTTAAATATCGTTGCCGATCGTCAAAATCGCCTCGGGTTAAAAGCACTTGGGCTACCTTCGTTTGACCCGCTTTAAAAAGATCTTCATACATGCGCATCAGCCGCACTTGGCCAATCGCCGCTAGCGCCTGTTTTTTACGGATATCTTCCGGACGATCCATCTGGCCCACCAGTTTCATTCCCATTCCAATAGCGCCAGAAGTTACTAACAGAATCTCCCATCCTTGGGAATGGAGAATACAAATCTCTTCCACTAAAGATTTTAGAGGAGAATCTTTTTTTTCATCCAGTTCAAAACTTTTGGCTAACACCGAAGTTCCAATTTTTATGACGATCCGTCGGTGGCCGCTATTTGCTTTCATCGCTCCAAATATTTTACCATTTTAAAAATAATGAAAAACTACTGGCGTTGGATCCACATTTTCTTGGGAATTGGCGGCTTACTTCTCCTGGGTTGGATGGTGCATAAGATTGGCTGGCAAACGATCCTGAATAACCTCCAAACTTTTGGGTTTGCCCCAACCTTGGCTCTGATCCTTATCTATGCGCTAGCTCAAATGGCTTTCTGCGCAGCGTGGTATGTCGTCATTGTTCACCAGAAAGAACGAATCCATTTTTTCCATACTTTCGCCGCCTATCTCACCGGCGATGCCATCAACATGACGGTCCCTTCCGCCAACCTTGCCGGAGAACCTGTTAAAGTTCTGATATTAAAAGAAAAAATTTCGGTAGAATCGGCGCTTTCCTCCGTTACAGTTTATAAATTCATTGATCTTCTCTCTATGACACTCTTTTTAGCGACGGGATGGCTATTCCATTTCCCATTCTATACCGTGCCTATTCCCTGGGATATTGGAGCGGGAGTTGTCGTAAGCGGAATGGCCGGGATATCTTTCTTGCTCTACCTCTTTTTGAAACGGGGAATTTACCATCCCACCAGCCAGTGGTTAAAAAAAATAGGATTGGAAAATTTAATTTTCGGTAAATTGGAAGCGGCTCACCTGATTGATGAACGGATTGGAACTTTTTACAAAGATTATCCCAAAAGATTTTTTCTTTCTCTCTTTTATAATTTTATCGCCTGGTTTGGCGGTGTTTTAGAAATATATCTGTTTATGAAGTGGTCGGGATTGCCAGCAAGTTTAAGCGCCGCATTGACGATAGAAACATTTTCTCTTTTTATCAACAACGTTATATTTTTTATTCCCGCAAGGGTCGGGGTGGTAGAGGGATGACGAGTGCTTCTCTTTCTTACGTTGGGATATGCTCCTTCTTTAGGAATGTCCTACGGAATCTTGCGGAGAATTAGGGAAAGTGTCTGGATTGGGGTTGGTTTGCTGATTCTGCTTCTTTTTAAGAAAGGGAAAATTAAACGGGATCCGGATTAATAGGATAGTACTCTAATTCCATATTTCCAATATAAACCATATCTCCCGGCTGAATGCCGTTTCTTTGCAGCAGTTTTTCTACTCCCATTTTCTTTAAAATATTCTGCATCCGCACTACCGCCTCTTCCTGGTTAAAATGAGTCATGGCCACTAACGTTTCCGCTTTTTTCCCCCGCACGCGATACCCCTCCCCTTCTTTTTTCACAGAAAATTCTTCTCCTAAAACAAATTTTTTTGTTTTAAGAGGAATTTCTTCTTCTTTAATTAAAGTTTCTTTGGGCACCCCCTTTAAAAGTTTAATGGATTCCTGAAGGAATTGGGGCAGCCCTGCTCCCGTAACCGCCGAAATTCCAAAAACTTTATATTTTTTTAATTTCTTTTGTAGTTTTTTTAACTCTTCCGATGCTCCGGTGCAATCCATTTTTGTAAGGAGAATAATGACCGGTTTTTTAGCTAAATTTTTAGAATAAAGAGAAACCTCTTTCTGAATGGCCCTAAAGTTTTCTAAAGGAGTTTTTCCATTAAACCCCATAGCATCTATTAAATGAACCAGAATTCGGGTTCTCTCCACATGTCTTAAAAATTCTAATCCCAACCCTTTCCCTAAATGAGCGCCTTCGATTAGGCCGGGGATATCGGCTGCCACAAAACTGTTCCCTTTAAATTGAACGACTCCCAAATTAGGAGAAAGAGTGGTAAATGGGTAATCGGCAATTTTAGGATGAGCCGCAGATATTCTGGAGAGTAATGTGGATTTCCCGGCATTGGGGTGGCCTACTAGACCTACGTCGGCAATGAGTTTCAGTTCCAACTCCAATGTTTTATGTTCCCCCGGCTCCCCTTTTTCCGAAATTTTAGGAGCGGTGTTGCGCATGGTTTTAAACGCCGCATTCCCTCGCCCGCCGCGCCCCCCTTTCGCCACCAACAAAGTTTGGCCGTCATTAGAAAGATCTCCCAAAAATTCGGCTCCCTCCTTTAGCACGGTGCCGCAGGGCACACGCACATATAAATCTTCTCCGCCTCTTCCAGCTTTGTCCCAACTGGTTCCATGCTCTCCCTCTTGCGCTTTAAAGTGCGGCCGGTAACTTAAATCTAAAAGCGTTGTTAAATTTCTGTCGGCTATGAGATAAACGTCTCCCCCCTTCCCCCCATTCCCACCATTGGGACCGCCAAAAGGGATATATTTTTCCCGTCTAAAGGAAAGGCACCCCCCTCCTCCAGAACCGGCCTGAATTTCTATTTTTAGTTCATCTACAAACATAAAAAGTTTGGGGATACACCCTATAATTTTTTTATAGGATGCGTCCCCAATTCAAACTGTTAAATGAATATTAAGCTGGATAGACGCTGATCTGTTTTTTCCCTCGTTTAAACCATTCAAACTTTACGATGCCATTCACTTTAGAAAAAATGGTGTCATCTTTTCCTAAGCCCACGTTTAAACCGGGGAAAAATTTTGTTCCGCGCTGGCGCACTAAAATAGAACCAGCGGTAACTACCTCTCCGCCAAAGGCTTTTACCCCTAAGTGCTGCCCCGCGCTATCTCTGCCATTGGAAGATGACCCTTGCGATTTCGTATGTGCCATAATACAGTCCTACCCTATCTCCTTAATTTCTATTTCCGTTAAATCTTGCCGATGGCCCTGCATTTTTCGGTATCCCTTTTTAGACCTCTTCTTAAATACAAGAACTTTAGACGCCCTAAACTGTCTTAAAATGGTAGCCGAAACTTTAGTGTCCGAAACCAAAGGAGTTCCAATTTTAGCTTCTCCTCCATTTTCTCCACTCACTAAGAGCACTTCCGGAATCTGAACTTCGCTTCCCACTTCCCCTAGAAGTTTCTCCACGCGCAGTTTCATTCCCTTCTCTACCCGGAACTGTTTGCCGCCTGTCTGAATAATTGCGTACATATAAATAAAAACCTTTCTAAATTTAAACTAGCTAATAAATATAGCAATTTATCCCCCTAAATTGCAACCCTACCTCAGGGGAGTTCTCTCTTATTTCTTAATGTACTTCCCAACAAGGAGCTCCAATTTCTTTAATGTTTTCTTGTTTAAATGGGCGGGGTTGGTCTGAATGGCGAATTGCGCCGCCGAGGCGCACTCGCATTTTCTTGCCCGGGCCAGTTTGGGAATGCTCGCTCGCAATAGCTGCTTTACATTGGAAACGTTCGCTTTAATCGTGGCGAGCACCTTATCCACAGAAACTTCTTCCCCCTCTTTCCACACATCGTAGTCGGTTACCAAAGCCACCGTAATGTAACAGATCTCCGCTTCCCGGGCCAGCCGCGCTTCGGGCAAGTTGGTCATCCCTATAATAGAAAAACCAAGCTGGCGCCACACCTGGGATTCCGCCACAGTGGAAAAATTAGGCCCTTCGATGATAACAAATGTTCCGCCTTTACGCATTTGCATCCCCAAAGATTTCGCCTCGCTAAAAACTTTATCCGTTAAAACCGAGCAATACGGGTGAGCAAAGGGAGTATGTCCCACGACTCCGCCCCCATAAAATGTGGATCCGGGACGGGATTTGGTTCTGTCAAAAAGCTGGTCGGGAATTACAAAGGTGCGGGGGGGCAATTCTTCTTTTAAAGAGCCGCAGGCCGAAACAGAAATAATCTGCTCTACTCCTAAAGATTTTAAGGCCCAAATGTTCGCCCGGGAATTCAATTCCGAAGGGAGAATTGTGTGACCTCTTCCATGTCTCGGCAAAAAAGCGCAGGCGGTTCCTTCTAAAGTCCCCAGCATAATGACGTCGGAAGGATTGCCAAAGGGAGTTTTTATTTTTACCTCCCGCAAATTTTCTATCCCTTCCAATTCATATACGCCGCTTCCGCCAATAATTCCCACGCTTGCAAAATTCTTATTTGCGCTTTTCTTCATGAAACGCTGCCTCCTTTATTTACTAACCCGAATAATTCAGTTGGATTATGGAATTCGACAAAAAATCCAGCCATTTTTTCTTCACAAAAAAGTTCGACCATACTCATCAGTATGCTCTCACTTTTTTGTTTCTAAAAAATGACTGTCTTTTTCGTCTCGGTTCTCATAACCAACTGAATT
>JAHFCA010000131.1 GCA_023249715.1 Elusimicrobiota bacterium | reverse complement strand
GTTTCGTTTGGAGAACTTGTTATTACACGTACAGATCTTTTAGAAATTCAACAGATTGATCCTTCTATAGAAATAGATGGGGATATTCTCTATAAATTCCTTAAAACTCGGCTGCGTGAAGAGTTCAATCTCCAAATCTTTACGGACAACCTTCACCTCTTTAAAGAAAGTTGGGTCACAAAACAAATCCAAATTTTACTCATCGCCTCCGCCACCCAAGTAAAGCGGGTCACCCAAGACCTAACCGACTTCTCCCACACTATAAAAATATTAGGCATGAACCAATAACTATTTACCGGGATTCTAGGTATTATTGACATTATCCGGGAATCCCGGTATAAAGGACTTGAGGAACTGGGCGGTATAGGAGCGGGAATTTTTAATAATGGTTTGAGGAGTTCCTGCGGCCACCAGTTCCCCGCCGCCTTCCCCCCCTTCCGGGCCTAAATCTAAAATCCAGTCGGCGGTCTTAATGACTTCGAGATTGTGTTCTATAACGAGCACGCTGTTCCCATGGTCAACGAGTTTGTGCAGCACTTTGAGTAATTTTTCCACATCGCCAAAATGGAGCCCGGTGGTGGGTTCATCTAAGAGATAGAGCGTTTTTCCGGTGGCTCGTTTGCAAAGTTCGGTGGCAAGTTTAACTCTTTGGGCTTCTCCTCCCGAAAGGGTGGTGGCCGCTTGGCCTAGTTTAATGTAACTTAATCCCACCTCGTTGAGCGTCCCTAAAATTTTAGAAATTGTAGGGATGGCCGCAAAGAATTGGCTGGATTCTTCGACGGGCATCTCTAAAACTTCGGCGATATTTTTTCCTTTGTAGCGGATTTGGAGGGTTTCATCGTTAAATCTTTTTCCGTGGCACACTTCGCATTTTACGTAGACGTCCGGTAAAAATTGCATGGAGATTTTAAGGGTGCCATCCCCTTCGCAATTTTCGCACCTCCCTCCTTTTACGTTAAAAGAAAAACGGCCGGGTTTGTACCCCTTTCTTTTAGATTCCGCTAAGGCTGCGAAGAGTTCCCGAATGGGGGCCCAGGCTCCGGTGTAGGTAGCGGGGTTGGAACGGGGAGTTCTTCCAATGGGGGATTGGTCGACTACAATTACTTTATCTAAGAGTTCCATCCCGCGTAATTGTTTTAATTTTCCAGGCAGTTCTTTGGAGCAATACAGTTTTTGCGCCAGCGATTTGTAGAGAATTTCGTGAACAAGGGTGGATTTTCCGGAACCGGAAACGCCGGTAACGCAGACAAAGAGGCCAAGCGGAATTTTTACGTCAATATTTTTTAAATTAAATTGAGAGGCGCCTACAATTTCTAAAAATTTTGCAGAAGGGACTCTCGGTTCTTTTAGAGGAATGGCGAGAGTCCCATTTAAATACTGGGCTGTTAAAGAATTTTTTTCTTTTAAAATTTTTTCTATGTTTCCTTGGGTGACAATTTTTCCTCCATGTTCTCCGGCTCCCGGACCCAAATCAATAATCCAGTCGGCCATGCGGATGGTTTCTTCATCGTGTTCCACCACCACTAAAGTGTTGCCCAGATTTCTTAGCCGTGTTAAGGTGTCCAGCAGACGCTGGTTATCTTTTTGGTGCAGACCAATGGAAGGTTCATCTAGCACATAGAGGACGCCGGTGAGGCCGGAACCAATTTGGGTAGCCAAATGAATTCTTTGCGCTTCCCCGCCCGCCAGGGTTTGGCTTTCTCTGCTAAGGGTGAGGTAGTCTAACCCCACGTTGATTAAAAAGTCGAGCCGGGATTTAATTTCCTTTAAAATAAGTCTGGCGATTGTTTTTTGTTGGGAGTTCAGTTGCAGCTGGTCAAAAAACAGACTGCTATTTTTTACCGAGAGCGACGTGATGTCCCAAATACTTTTATCCCCTATTTTTATGGCGAGCGATTCATTTTTTAACCGAGCTCCATGGCAACTGCCGCATTCATGGCGGCGCATGTAGAGGCGGGAAATTTCCTCCTTTACAAAATCCGATTCAGACTCGCGGAACCTCCGTTCTAAATTTCCTATGACTCCTTCGAACTCTTTTTCTCCAGAGCCCCAGAGGGACTGAATGGTTGCTTTGTCCCCGCCGTACAAAACCATTTTTTTTTGTTCCTTTGATAAATTTTTCCACGGGAGTTCGAGATCAATTTTATATTGACGGGCGATCTGTTTTAAAAGGTCATCGTAATATTCGCTCCAACCCCGTTTCCAGCGATGGGTGCGCGTGGTGACAGGATTCGCCCAGGCGAGGAGAGCTCCTTCTTTTATAGAGAGAGTTTTATCGGGGATTACTAAATCCGGGTCTACTTCTAATTTAGATCCAATGCCATCGCACTCCGGACAGGCTCCATAGGGCGAGTTAAAGGAAAAAGCTCTCGGTTCCATTTCTGGCAGAGAAATACCGCATTGAATGCAGGCGTACTGTTCGCTAAAAGTTAAAGGTTTGTCGTTAGAGTTTTGTAAAATTTCCACCACCCCTTTCCCCTCTTTAAGGGCGGTTTCCACGGAATCGGCTAAGCGCTCTTTTATTTCCGGGGACAGAGTAAGGCGATCGATGACCAATTGGATGGTATGTTTTTTGTACCGGTCTAAGGAGATATTTTCGTCTAAGGAAAAAATTTTTCCATCCACGCGCGCTCGGGCATAGCCGCTTTTACGCAGCCTTTCGAAGAGCTCTCCATAGGTCCCAATGCGGCCGCGAACTTTTGGGGCCAAAATTTCTAATTTACTGCCCGCATCCAGAGACATAATTTTGGCAATAATTTGGGAAGCGGATTGCGGTTCTATAATCCGATTGCAGTTGGGACAATGGGGAACTCCTATCCGGGCAAAGAGGAGCCGTAAATAGTCATAAATTTCCGTAACGGTTCCCACGGTAGAGCGTGGATTATGCGAAGGATTTCTCTGTTCAATGGAGATAGCGGGGGAGAGCCCTTCTATGGAATCGACGTCCGGTTTATCCATCAATTCCAAAAATTGGCGAGCATAGGCGGAAAGAGATTCCACGTAGCGCCGTTGTCCTTCCGCATACAAAGTATCGAAGGCGAGTGAAGATTTTCCAGAACCGGAAAGACCGGTAATAACCACCAGTTTATTGCGGGGAATTTCTAAGGAAATATTTTTAAGGTTGTGTTCTCGCGCGCCGCGAATAACAATAGAATCGTGGGACATAAAAAAAGTGTACTTGAATTAGCGCGGTAAACGCAAGTTGACTTTACAGTAATCGGCAAAGAAAGGAAGGCGGGATTTTATTTGTGTGAGAGATTCTTCCGCCGCTTCTTCGCCTAAGGGAATAATCTGTTTGGCTTTATGGAAATCTAACCAGGAAAAACTTTTTAAATCGGGGCGGAGGGTGACATGGGACAAATCTGCCTTACTTACGGCTACTTGGTATTCCATGGTGTAAATCATTTTAAAAAATATATTAAAAATTCCAGGGCTTGTGGAGGGGAACATCCCTAAGCGGCGGAGCGAGACTCTTTTTTCTGAAGCTTTTGTGGTAATGTTCACCGAAATTAATATGTCCGCGCCCATCGAAGCGATGAGAGACGTGGGAACAGGATTGGTAAGCCCCCCATCTACTAAAAATTTGTTTCCGATTCGGGCGGGACAAAAAACAAGCGGAAGCGAAAGCGACGAGCGAACGGCTTGCCACACTTTGCCTTCTTTTAAAATAACAGTGTCTCCCGTCATAACATCGGTGGCGGCGCAAGCAAATGGGATTTCTAATTCGTGGAATTCCTTTTTGTCCAACACACTCCTTAAGAATTTAGAAATCGAGTCTCCGGCAAAGAGACCACCATGAAACGTGGGTAAATTTAAGTCGCTCAAAAACGTGCGCCGAAGCCAAACTTTGTTAATAGAGTGGGCAATTTGTTCAATCTCGGCCACACTTTTTCCGGCCGCGTAAAAGGAAGCGATAAGCGCGCCCATGGAAGTTCCAGAAATATAATCGATGGGAATTTTTTCTCTTTCCAGGACGCGCAAAATTCCAATGATAGTATACCCATAGGCGGCTCCCGACCCGCAGGCCAGACCCACAAGAAGTTTTCCCAGGGCTCGGGCAATGCGCTGGATCGCTTTTTGAGACGCTTCCTGTTCCGGACGGATAAGATAGGGGTGTTCTCCTCTTAAATAGGGAGCGATCACCCTTTCTCCCCAAGGGACGTAAAAATGGATAGGGAAGAAAGGGGCATTCGAGGTGTCTCCTAAAATAATTCTTTTAAGCTCTTCTTGCTTTTCTACAGGGAGAGAGTAGATAAATTTAACATTGGTAGGTTCTTCTGTGGCAATAGAATAGAGCAGATCACAGTGAGACAAAAGGGCTTTAGCCATCTCTTCTTTGCGAGCAGCGTGAGAAGAAAATTCTCCTTTAAAACCGTCGATGTTAATGAGAACAAAATCGTAGTATTGGCGCAGCGTTTCTAAAATTACAGGTAAAACAAGAAAAATGTCGTCGGTAAAAATTTCCTGTGGAAAATGAAGAATCTCCAGGCCCGAAGGGTGAATAACGGGAAGCTGACGCAGCAGTTGAGGGTGTTCGTGCAAAGTAGAAATTAATTTGGGAGATAGCACGGTGGGCGTTTGCCCCATCGCCTGAACGATATCTTTTCCATAAGGGCTGGTATCTAATAGGAGTA
>JAHFCA010000130.1 GCA_023249715.1 Elusimicrobiota bacterium | reverse complement strand
CAAAGCGTCTTCCATTGACTCTTGTTCGATGAAAATATTTCTATCTTTTTTATTTTTTTTGAATACTCTTTCCCTATTAAACGCCTCTGGCGCCAAATACGGCGGCCAATTTTTAAAACTAAGGGCCACGTCTAAATTGGAAAGTTTAAGCGGAGCGGTTACGGCTAGAGGGGACGGGCTCTCTTTTATTCAGCAAAATCCCGCTTTAATCTCTCCTTTACCTAAGAGTGAAACTCTCTTTACGCAAGGATTTTTGTTTGGGAACGCGCGCGCTTCTTATTTGGCTTATGGGCAGCCACTGTCGCGGGGCACGCTTTATGTGGATAGTTTCTCTCTAAACTACGGAAAGTTTGATAGAACCAATGAAACCCGAGAGACGGTTGGAACGCAATCTCCTAGCGATCTCTATATAGGAATAGGCTATTCCCCGAGTAAAGACGTAATATCGGTGGAAAATTTGTCTCTAGGAACTTCCGTGAAATACATTCGGTCTAATTTGGAGGTAAAGGAAGCTCAAACTTTTGCCATGAATTTTGGCGCCATCTATAAGAGCCAGTGGGAGGGCGTACGTTTGGGGATGGCGTTCAACCATTTAGGTTTTCCGCTTAAGTACAATAGGGATTTGGAACCCCTCCCTCTCACCGCGAGAGTGGGAGCACTTTACGATGGGGGATCCTTCCCCTTTTTATCTTCCAACATTATCTATTCTTTAGACGCGGTACTATTTAATAATACGTTAACTTTTTCGGCGGGAGTGGAAATGAATCTCCTCAATATTCTTAATTTTGAATTGGGCTATTCGGGGGAAGAAGATTTAGAAAATAAAGTTCGCTATGGGTTTGGCATTCAAATAAAATCTTTAGAGTTTCATTACGCGGCATCCCCTTTGAATGCGTTGGGAACAAAGCATTCTATATCGGTGGGGTTTCGTTTTGGTTCCGGGGTCCCCTTATTGGCAGAGAAAGAAAGTACCCCCACAGCAGAAGTTTTATGGACCCAGCGGGAAGAAATATTTGGCAGTCCGGTCGTAGAAAAGATAGAAATCCCAACTCTCTCGCCACTGGCGCCCCGCCCTCCTATGCCAAAAAATAAAAAGGAAAATTTGAATGGAGACTATGCTGCCGCCTGCCGCTACATGTCCCAAAGGGATCTGGATAAAGCCATTCCAATTTTTCGCTCCCTCTGCGCAAAAGACAAACATTATTTAGACGCGGCCCAAAAGTTTGTGGCCTGTTTAGAAGGGCGCGGGGTTCAATATTACGCCAATCGCAGATATGAATTGGCTTTAAAAGATATAGAAGAAGGGTTAAAAGTAGATCCGCATAATGGGCGGTTAAAAGCATTTCTCCAGGATATTGAATCCATGCTTCAAACTTGGGGTATGGGAGGAGAATAATTTTGCAGCGGAATGAATGTAATTTAAGCCAAAAAATTATTTTGGCCACGCTCTCTAGCTTTTTTATATTTGGAATGTTGGTGGGAGTCTACACTATTTATAAGGAAAAGAATTATCGCACGAGTTCCCTGCATTCGGAAATTATAAAGACCGCCAGCTTTCTGGTGAACCATGCGTACATTCTCTTAAAACAAAATAATGCGGCCTCCTTGCTCCATGAAACCCAGGTCGTGCATCAAAATGTAAGTCAAGGGAATTTTATTTTTGTGGAAATCGTGGATGCCAAAGGAAATCTTAAAGTGCCTTACGACCCTTTAAACGCTAAACCTAAAATTCACGATCAAACTCTGCGCAGAGCTCCTTGGAATAGTTTGGCGTTAGGGCAAGACTATTTAATTGGGGAGGCTTCGTACGATGATGTTGGGCCGGTAATAGAAGGAGTTTTTGGCATTGTGGAATACGACCGCATTTTGGGTTATGTAGTCCTTGGAATTAGTAAAAAACCTATAGAAGAACTGTTTAGAAGAAATTTAGTTCGGACGCTTTTTATTTTATTTGCTCTATGGGCTTTAGCCGTCGGCGTTACCTGGAAATGGAACCATAATAAGTTGAAAATGGTGGGGAAAATGGAGAAAATGGCGCGGATAGATTCTATGACGGGGCTGCTCAATCGGCAAACCATTATGGAAGAGATGCACAAAGAATTCGCCATTGCGGAAAGAAAAGAAACCTCCGTTTTTATTGTTTTAGCGGATCTAGATCATTTTAAAACCATCAACGATACCTATGGCCATTTGCTAGGGGACCACGTTATTCGCGCGTTTGCCTCTGTTCTTTCTTCTTCTAGACGGGCCGGGGAAGCGGTAGGGCGTTTTGGAGGAGAAGAGTTTTTAATTTTATTGCCGAATACAAATCGGGATGGAGCGGAAGCGGTGGCCGCAAAAATTCTAGAAGAAGTAAGAGCCAAAGAACTCATTTTAGATTCCGGGGACACCCTAAAATTTAGGGTTTCATTGGGCATGGCCCAATATCCTAAAGATGGTCTCCACGAGACCGATGTTTTGCACAAAGCGGATCTTGCGTTGTATGGCGCTAAGGCCCAAGGGCGGGACCAAGCGGTGTTTTGGAATGCAAATATGAGCCCACTCCAACCTTTAACTCTCCGACGGTAAAATTCCTTTCGTTACAAAACGTTTCAAACATTTTACAAAAAGTTTACAAATTGTTTGAGAAAAGTTTCGCCTTCTTCATTTATATTTACAAACAGAATGATGCGTTAGGGATAATGCGTCAAACCAGTTAGGGAGTTTGAAACTTTAAAGGGGCAGCGCCTCAAAGAACTATGGAGGTGGTTGCCGTGAAAAATAAAAGGAAGTTTTCTCCCTGCAAAAAAATAGTCGCAATTGTTACCTGTGTTTTATTTACCTATGTTCAACTTGCAACCGCTTTTAGTTACCAAAATAAGAATGCGCCATCCAAAAATTTATGGCAAGAGAGACGTTCTGCAATTCAAGAGCTTACCCAGCTCCCCACCCTTGGACCTAAATTCTTTCCACAAACCCAGCCTCGCGTACAGAATTTAGGTCCAAGTTCCCTCCTAAAGGGTTTAGAACAATTACCCCGTTGGGTGAGGCAAATTTCTAATTCCTTTGCCCATGTGGAAGACTACTATATTCCAGCCCAATGGAAGGCCGGGGACCTCCTGGTTGTGCATATTCGGGATGCTCACCAAAATGCGGAAGCGCAAAAAAATATAACAAAGATTTTAGATCTGCTCCCTAAAAATAAAGCGGCCATTATTGGTTTAGAGGGGGCGGCGGGTCCGTTAAATTTTTACCCGTACCATTCCTTCCCCGACAAAGAAATTACAGGAGAAATTGCGGACTATTTTCTAAATGAATCCCTTATATCCGGCGCGGAATATAGCGGGCTCAAGGGTTCTTCTCACGCTTTTATAGGGATAGAAGAGGCCTCCGCCTATTTAGAAAATGTGGCTGCCTTTAAGGACGCTTTAAGAAAAGAAAAGGAGGTAAAAAGTTTTGTTAAGAATTTAGAACAATCTCTCAATGAGCGGAAACATAAAATTCTAAACCCGGATTTATTAAAACTCCAAATTCAAGCGGACGAATTCTCCGATGGAAAAACGTCTTTGAGCGCCTATCTGAAATTTTTAACAGAAAAATCAATTCCGCAGAATTTAAGGAATATCCGCGCTTATAGAAACGCCTTGGTCTTGGAAGAGAGCATAGATCCAGCCACAGTGGAAAAAGAGAAAAGGGAAGTGCTGCGCCTCCTCTCTGAAAAATTATCTCAAGGCAAACTGCAGGAACTCGCCTCTTATTCCCTCTACTATCGGCTAGGAAGCATCTCCTACGGAGATTTTTACCGCTATCTCAAAGAGACCACTCATGCCCATGGAATCCATTTAGAGCAATGGCCGCAAATGGAACGGTATGTGCGGTATTGCTTAATGGCGAGCGATATTAAGGGTAACGATCTTCTTGCTGAATTAGAAATTTTAGAGGAGAGGAAAATCGAGGAGTTGATATTAAACGCGAACGAGAAAAAATTAATGGAACAATTGAGCGACCTTAAACTCGTAAAGAAATTGGCGGACTATAAACTGGGGCCGCAGGATTGGGCGCGGTATTTAGAAAGAAGGGATCAAATTTTAAAATTTGATGGTAAGAATTTAAGCGCGCTTTTAGAGCCATTTGAACGATTTAATAGGGCCGCTATGCGCCGGAATTCCATATTAGTGGAAAACATGCTTAAGGCGGTTAAGGAAAAAGGTCCAATCCCCACCGCGGTTTTAGTGGCGGGGGGATTCCATACCCCAGGGATGACGGAGCTATTAAAAGAAAAACAGACCGCCTATATTACATTGACTCCCCGCTTAAGCACAATGGATAAGGATGGGGCTAATTATCTTGATATCTTCCGCAGAGAGTCGACCCCTCTGGAAAAGATGTTCACCGGGGAGCGGATTAATTTAAAGCCTGCCTCTCCCTTTGCTCCCATTGGAAATGTGTTGCCCCAAATTGTTCCGACGCTAGAGGGACTTTTTACAACCTATGCGATAGGTAAATTTACCAAAAAGTTTCTCTCTAAAATGGGAAAACTGGATCGCGCTGCTAAAACCCAAATTCGTGAGGAGATGGCGGAGTGGTTTCATCGGCAAAAAGAGTTGAACGGAATGCGTAGTTTGCAGAACATTAAGATTAAAGAAATAACGGTTGTTAAAGAGGGCGCGAATAAAACGGCGCAGG
>JAHFCA010000129.1 GCA_023249715.1 Elusimicrobiota bacterium | reverse complement strand
TAAACCATAATGGCCAACCACTAATCGGGAATGGCCCGTCTCCTTCGCTTTTTCAACCATTTGTGTCTGTGTTAAAAGTTGAGGATCTACTCCCAAGAATTCTTTTGCTTTATCTAAGAGAGCGCTATCTATATCTATACTTTCATTCTCAACATCCTTACGGGACATCCATCTTAAAATAGCTGCCACGAGGCTATCTTTTGCTTGGAAATAAGCAATCCAACCTAAAGGAACCGCAAGCAGGGGAAAGAAGATGGCGGCTAGAAATGTGCCAAACAAGGTCACAACAGAGCTCAGAGCTACTTCAAAAACATTAAAAGGATGGGTAACTTGCTTTATCGCCTTATTATATTGTAGTTCTTCTTGGGCAAGCAATCTTTTCCCTTTTTCTGCGGCTCCAATTCTCTCTAAATATTTCCAAAAATATTTTGAAACCCCATGCCCTGTCGCATGGCTTAATCCCATAAATTCCATTCCTTTATCCAGGCTGAGAATATCAGGCGCCACCTGAGAGCCTCTTAAATCGATAGAATCTCTAAAACCAAAATTAGGGTGATAGATTTCTGGGTTCCTTTGCTTCATCTGTTCTAAGTTCGCCTTCACCTCATTGGGCAGATAAGAGGTCCCCAACAGTGAAGAATAGGGAGTGATAAAGTCTAGGGGATAACCTCTTCCGTTATCCCTTTGGGCAATCTCCGGAACTCCGCTCTCCTTATAGGTCCCATCCGGAGCCAAACCGGGGGACCAACCCCATTCCGTATTATAACGAACCCCTTTATCTCTATGAACTAAAAGCATATTTCTATTATTCAGCGCTAAAGACTTAGGCGCATTTACTTTTTCATCCAGATAGAGACCGGCAAAGAGCGTTTCAAAGAGAGATCCTCCCCAAGGGGAAACGACTAATATCTTTTGTCCCGACCGATCTTGATAGGAACGAACTTCCCGCCTCATGTTATTCCAAACACTTTCGGAGACTCCCGTCATCACAGCGATAAAACTAAGAAGTCTCGCTTCTGTATTAAACGTTCCATAATCATAGGGGGCTCTTTGGCCTGTGTTCATATCGGTACCAGCATTCATTAAGCCGTTGGAAGAATTATAAAAAAGATTAAAATCTATTTTTTCCAATATTAACTTACACGTTCTTTGCACTTCGGTGCCATAAAAGGCCTCATGCGCCACCATTAAATTAGCCGCGAGATTCGCTAAATCAACCGAAGAGATAAACCGATTCAGTGTGGGCTGAGGAACTCCTCTAGAATCTAAATTTTCTAAATCATACCAGTTAAAGAACAACCCCTTTGGCCCGCGCATAAGATAAAGTTCATTTACCATCTTCTCTGCCTTGGAATAGGCCTCTTGAGGGCTCAAGAATCCGCTCTCCCGCGCGCTCACCACCCACCCCAAACCAAGACCAATATTCGTTCCGGAAGTTTTCATAAAATCTCTATTCCCTTGGGCCAATACTACTTCTCTGTTACGGCCAATCGCGGCTTTATCCACCGGTAAACCGGTTCGTGGCTCAATTAACTGAGAAAAACCTCGATGAGTCGCCCGAATGAGCTCTTGCCAATAAGGATCTGCTAGAGCTATTTTGTCAATAGGAGCAACAACTCTAGATGGCGCCAAAGAAGGTTGCGGTGAACCGCTCGCGGAATAAGTAAATCCGGGTAAGGAAGAAGGCGTTGGCGCGGGAGCTGGAACTGCTGGTGGAGCGGTCATTGTCACCCCCGGGGAACGGCGCTTAAATGCGCTTTGAACATTGATATCCTCAATTCTCTTTCCAAGCTCTGTGGTCTTATATAGCTCCTTCAGGTAAGCATTAAGGCGTATATCATTATGGTTCAGGAAATATAGGGTAAAAAGAAAGATAAAGAGGAGAAAACCCATAAACCAATGAAGGCTAAAAATAAAACCTAAAATGAAAGGAACTGCAAAGATAAATATAATAATAGGAAGCACCACCCAAGGCTGGGCCTGAAAGCGAGACTCTCTCACATATTTTGCGTTCCTCGCTTGCGCCAAGAGGCCCGATTCCGGGTGATGGATTAATTTCACAAAATTTCCTTTTTGAATTGTGTAAGAGTCTAAACTCTTTTCCACCCACTTCACATTTTTATGGTTCGCCTTACCAAACTCTAAACGCTTTCCATACGTATCAATCCAAAAATTAAAATTTTTAAGATCCCGTTTATACTGATTCACCGTTGTTTTACTTTCCCTTACCTCTAGGTTGGGGTTCCGGATCGTTTCTCGATGCAGTTGTGCAATCGGTTTAGCTTGAGGGTTCTTTAGCCAATCCATAATCGCGCGAGGATTGGGCATATCATTCTCTAACATGTAGCCAACCCAAACCTCCGGATCTTCACTCTTAGTCACTGCAATTAAATAGGTGGGTAGGGCAGTCGCCGTAAAGGCCTGCATAAACGGATCCGATTGATCCAAAGGATAATCATAAATAATGTTATACGCTTGCACCAGAATATAGATATAAGGTTGCCGAATAAGAGGTTCTACTATGCGAACTTGCCTTCGGGATATTCCTTCAATTCCTAATCGCTCCCCCCACAAATAACTCTTAACCGCATCGTACATCGGCACGCCGCTTTCGAGCGGAGGTTTAAATCCGGAGGGAAGCGTACTGGGAGAACCTGGACCTTTATTAATTCTTTGAATGCGGCTATATTCGTTAGAAATCTCATCAATAGAGCGTATAATTTCTAGACGCGCGGCGGGATCTATGGTAACAATGTCGCTCATTATGGCGAGATAAAACTTAAAACCAACCGCGCTGAACTTATTTCTCGACTCTATCTCTTTTAATTTGGCCGTTAATTCCGGAATTTCCTCTATCTCTTTGCTCGCTTGAACGTACTTTTCAATAAAGAGATGGAAACTATCCACTTGGAATGGGGTGTACATTTTTTCTTTTTCGAGACGCGCCTTATCCTCAGGGTTCGGATAGCTCTTTCTAATTTTTGCCAACTCTGCTGCGACTGTGTATTTCAACATAAGGAATAGGGAAGTCTCTGCTTCCAAAGAACCGCGCGCTTCTTCCAAATATTCCATTTTTTTTTCGTGCGATTTTGTAGAATCGTTAAGCGCTTTTTCAATCGAATCGTTCCGACCCGTTTTTAATTGTTGGTATATATTTAGGCGCTCAAGAGTATAATCCTTGATAAATTGCTTTTCATCCACCTGTACTTCCTTACGGATGAGGTTCCCATGAGTATCCTTATGCTCTATAACCAAAACTCCAAAATTAGGAATGCTCCTATTCAGAAGAGCGCCCTTCGCTAGAGTCTCGGCAACATCTACATTCCCTTTTACTCTTTCAATAATGGCTCTCGATCGGCGCACATGGTAGAGCGCCGCTTCCGATATCACATCGTCGGCAGTTACATCCGAATAAGAGAGAAAATTTTCATCTATATTTTCGGCCTTACCCACCAGCGTGCGAGATATTTTTGATTCATTCTCTATATCCAACCTAAACATTTCAATTTCTTGTGAAGTATACGTATTTTTGATCGATTCTATGAAGGGAGACATAGAATCAAAATATATTTCTTTTATCTGATCTGGAGTCCATTTTTCTTTATACGCAGTCGCAGCCCATTCTTCGGACTTCCCAATTCTAAACCGACCATTCTTTTTAAGTCCTAAGAATTGGTATTTAGGATCCGCCCCAATTTTTCGAATCCCCTGTCTCAGTTCCAAAAGTTTTAGAATCGTCTCTTTATTCACAGTAAAACCATTCACGGTCGCAATAGAAGCCCCATCCATGACCGCCTGAATTCTAACTGCCTCCTCCGGCGGTGTCCGGCCGGTCTCCTCTTCAAACTTTTGTCGAATGGAACTGCGGACCTCCTCAGATATATCGTTCAAAACAATGGAGGGCAAAATTCCATTCACTTCTTTTAGATGAATCCACTTAGCAAAAGTTTCAACAGAATTTGCCGGCAAACTGGAGATCACAAATGCTTGCCAGAAACCTTCAATTCCCTTCCAATCTACATTTGAGTAAATAGAAGTAAATTGAGTCCCAACCTTTCCCAATCGATTGGATAGGTCAATCGCGTCTATGGGTAGTTTATACTGTTTTACCTTGGCATTTTTATCCACCACATATTTTGACTTTGCATCTTTTAATATTCCCCCCATCGAAAGAGCAGCCACGAGTTGTCTTAAATCTTTGTCATCTAATCTCACTTCTGCGCGGCTCACAGACCTGTGCAACGCTTTAGACATACGGTCTCTCAACTTTTCTTCCGAAATTTCATTCGAAATTCTGACATAATCCGGATTGAGCTTATACAGTTCTCCCCTGCGGACAATCCCATCCGCCTCTCTCCAAATTTCAAAGAAATACTGCTTTAAATTAGCCAAGTTCCAATTTTTTTGTCTGCGCATGGTTAAGAGATGGAACTCCACAATCCCCGTCTTATACCACGGAAATCTTCTGCCGCCTAAGGATGCATTGGCTCTCGAAGCCTCTTCCATGGCGGAAAGGACATGCACCCAATCGCTAATAAGAGAATTCCCTCTAGCGTTGAGACCCTTCATATCGTTGAGCGCCTCCGTTACTTTTTGACTCAAATTTTGCAGAGTGACTTCCTCATTTTCTTTATAATCGCTGAGAATTAAAGTGGCCAAAGCTCTTAAACC
>JAHFCA010000128.1 GCA_023249715.1 Elusimicrobiota bacterium | reverse complement strand
CCCATATATCTCCAGCCTTTGTCGGCTCCGCCGCCTAAGGCATTGACATAGGATAGATAATACGGATACGTCACAATATCGGAAAAGATAAGCCAGAGTAAAAGCGCCAGAGAACCAAACCGAACCATTTTTTTTGAATGACGGTAGCAAAAACTAAAAGCGGAACCTGCCAAAAGGGCTAAAAAGGGATACAGGGGGAGTATAAATCGCTCACCCAACTGTATTTTGCTGCGTGAGGCGGATATAAAAAGCGCAAGGATTGGGATAAATAAGAAAAGCGTATCTTTCTTTTTCCAATTTAAAATAGTTCCAAAGATAGAAAAAAATAAGATTGGAATAGGATTCTTTAATAAAACAATCGCGCCATAGTAGAGGGGGTGGTACGCATAGCTTTTTCCAAAGAAAAAAACTTGGGACTCTCTCACTCCTAACGTATTTCCCAGGACCCACCGGAACGTGTCGATAAATCTGGGAACTCCAAAGATTCCGTAGTCTAAAATTAAAACGAATATGGCGATCCCCCAGGCGGCGGCGAGATAAAAAAATCTTTTGTTAAAAAAGCTTTTTTCCCGAAGGGAGTGAATAAAAAACTGAATGGGAGGAAGCAGAATGGAAGTAAGTTTGGTGGCAAAGGCCAGGCCGGTAGCGAGACCTAGAATAAAGAAAGTTTTTTTATTGGGACAATTTAAATATTTCCAGAGGACGAATATGGAAGCAAAGAAAGCGAGGGTGATGGCCATGTCCGTTTGGGCAACCGAGGAATATCCCAGGATGGCGGGCCATAGACTATAGAGGATAAGGGAACAAAAGGCGGTAGGCTGGTCCCACAATTGTTTTGCCCAGAGAAATAGGAGGAGTCCGAGAATGCAGGCAAAGAGAGTGCTTACCATTCTGGAAACAAGAATAATTTTTTCGTGAGAAACTCTATTTTTAAAAAAGAAGGAATGAGAATATTCCCCATTGGCATCGTGGCCTATTTTCCAGGCAGGTTCATTTACGGGGAAATCGAGATTTAAAAATAGAAGGGGCAGGGCCATGAGCTGTTTAGAAAGCGGAGGATTATTTTGTCCCATTCTAAAATCAAAAAAGAGGTGACTATAGCCATCGGCGATGGTTCCGATTTCGTCTGCGAAGCCCCAGCGAAACAAAGAATGGGACAGAGAAAGAATCGCGAAAAGAGAAAGGATTAAAGTTAAAAAGATTCGCTTGCGGCTATGATTTTTTTCCAAGTTGTCACTTTAGTTCCGGGATAATAATATCGAGAAATCTCTTTATAATTTTTACCTTTTTGGGCCATCCCTCTCGCCCCATCCTGGCAGAGCCCCACGCCATGACCCCAACCTTTGCCGGTGAGCATGAACCCATCTTTAAATTTTTGAATTTTTTGAATGAATGTGGAGCGGAAAAGATCGGCTCCCACCCCTAAACGGAAATGGCTGGCTCGAATAGTTATATTGCCGTCTCCATGTTTAATTTTTAGGAACTTCGCTCTGCCGGAACTTCCTTGGCTGGCAATAGAGATAGAGCGGATGGGAGCCGCAATATCATATCCCATGTTCTTTAAAACAGTAATAATTTGTTCTTGGGAAAAAACCTTTTTCCAATGGTACGAGGAGCCGGAGTTGCAATACCCGCATTTGACTGAGCGTAAATAAGGCAGAGGACTCACGCCCGCCCAAACGTTAAGCGATCTTTCGGTTTTGCCGCCGCAGTTAGAAAAGAAGAAGGAGTTTATGAGCTCTCCGTGATACACCAGAACCTCGTCTTTTGTTTTGTCGACCGCCCGGTCAGTGGCCTCATCTTCCGCAAACTTTCCCCCATAGACCTGGCAATGAGCTTTATCGCAGAAATCGGCTCCCTCGTTTTGATGTTTCCCCAAGTTTTTTAAGGCGTAGGTGCGGGATATAACTGCCTGGACTTTTAACGCTTCTAAAGGCCAATGGGGATGGACCTCTTTGGGCAAAATACCGTAGAGATATTCTTCTAAGGAGACGGCGTTGATGAGAGAAATCCGATTGCCATTCAGCGCTTTAATTAAAAAGTTACCGCGGTAGGTTTTATCGTTAAAACTCAAAAATTCCTCTTCTTGCGGCACTATTTTAACTTCGCTGCTCCACTGCTCACCCCCTATTTTTAATCCTGTTTCGTTCGCTTCTATTCTTAAGATAGAGCGGTTGGGATAGGATTTTATTATTCGGGTCTTAATATCTTCGATGGTGATAAAACCCTCTGTGCCCAACTCAAAATCGGGCAGTGTATTCGACAAGAGAACCAGGATTTGATCTTCTTCCAAATTAGAATCCGAATAAACAGGAAGGGAGGTAAGGAATATACACGAGAGGATAAAAACAAATAATAGAGTGGAAACTTTTTTTAAATAAGCCACGGAGCTATTTTATCAAAAATAACTGGGCGATGTTGTATAATACTTTTTTGAAATCTTGTGCGCCGGCGTAGCTCAGTGGCAGAGCAATAGTTTCGTAAACTATAGGTCGGAGGTTCAATCCCTCTCGCCGGCTTGACAATCCAATGTCGGTTCTAGGGACTTAGGAAGCGATTGAAAAAAATCCTTTTTTTATTTTTAATTCAGTGGAGTGTTAGGCCTTTAAATGGTGACGGAACCTCGGGATTAAGTTACTTGAATTTAGACCCCGCTCCCCGGGCGAGCGCTTTGGGAACCGCCTATGCGGCGGTGGCGGAAGGGCCTCAAACCGTTTTCTATAACCCCGCAGGATTAACCTCTGCTAATGTCCCGCATCTTTATACCCAAACCTATATTCCTCCATTTTTGGAAGATACCAAATACCACACTATTGTTTATGCCCGTCCCAGTTCTTGGGGAGCTTGGGCGATCGATACAGGAATTTTCTATATTACTCCGTTTACTAGAACGGTGGCGGATGCTTCTCTCGCGGATGGGTATAGAGAAGTTGGAAGTTTTACAACCTACGATTTAAAAATCGCTTATTCTTGCGCCAAAGAAGTTAAAACAGGCCTGTCGGTGGGAGCGACATTAAGTTTTATGAGAGAATCTTTGGCGGATATTGTGACGCATGGGGTGGCTCTCGATTTGGGTGGAATGTATGCGCCCCCTTTGAGTCCGTTTCGTTTTGGTTTTTCTATTCAACACATTGGGCCGGATATTCGTTTTCAGAATTACTCGTCCCCCTTACCTTTAATGCTTCGGGGAGGACTTGCTCTTTTTAAAAAAGGGGTTCTGCTCACATTTGAGCTGCAAAAAATTCTTTACAGCGGTGAATTTTTAGCGAGCGGAGTGGAAATCCCTTTGAATTCCCAACTGACTCTGAGAAGCGGCTATAAATATGCGTTTCAAAAAGAGCATCTCGCTTCCCAATGGTTGTTCCCCAACGGATTTAGCGTGGGGTTGGGTCTGAATAAAGGGGTGTGGTCTTTTGACTATGCCACATCTTCTAGGGGTGATTTAGGCTTTATCCATCAAATCGCTTTAGACTATTCCTGGGAGGCGGCGCGATGATCTCCCTAAACTCGCGCCCCTTACAAGAGCGAATTTCGGGGTACTTAGACTATGCGTTACCCATATTTTTATTTTTACTCGCCATCTCTTTTTATTTACGGACGTACGATTCGGCAATGATAAAAATAACCGAGCTTTATATGCTTGGGACCATTCTTATAACGCTGTGGCTTTGTAACGTTTTTGAAAGCGGCCACTGGCCATTTAATAAGAATCAGACGCTTCTTATTCTTCCCTTTTTATTAATTTTAGCGTCTGGGGTTTTATCCTTTATTCGGTCTCCGCTTCCGTGGGGCAGTTTTGACTTTTTTGTGCGCAGAGTCGTCTATAGTGGCATCGCCCTGATTACGGTGACAGAAATTAGGTCCATTGAAGATTTTAGGCGAGTGATTCTCTGGTTGACAGCGGCGCTCGTTCTCTGCGCGCTCTACGGGCTAATCCAATATATTGATTATAATTTTTTCCCCCCGGGGGCTCCTACTTTGGGAATTGACAAATTTGTCTGGAGAGGAGCTTTTGGCGCCAGGATTTTTTCCACTTTTGGAAATCCTAACTTTTTTGGCAACTATTTGGTGATCTTTATTCCCCTCTTGCTGGCAATCTATTTACGAACTAGACAATTTTTCTTGCTCCCTTTAATTCTTTTAAGCCTCTTTAATATTTATTGGACAGGGTCTAAAGGTCCGGCCATGGGTTTAATTGGAGGGACGGCGGTATTTTCCTTTTTGGTCCTTCAATTTTTTGTCCATTCTAAAAAAATAAAAATGGTTGTTTTTTCCGCGGCGTTCTTTATTATTTTAATTTTAGGCGGATATATTTATGTGCGGGTTTTTAAACAGGGAGCGATCCATTCCTTTACTTTTAGAATGGTTACTTGGCTTTCCACGTGGGAGATGGTGCATGAAAAGCCGGTCTTAGGGAATGGCATTGGAACCTTTTGGGTGCTTTACCCTGCTTACCGCCGTCCCGCTATTTTTCATATAGAAGGAAAACATAATACTGAAACCGATCACGCGGAGAATGAACATTTGGAAGTTTGGATGGATGAAGGGTTGGTGGGAATGGGTTTGTGGATTTGGTTGATTGTGGGAACTTCCGTTGGAATTTATAAAGTGATGGGCCAGCTTGCCAGCCACAAAACAAGGGCAGGCCCCGAGAAAGGGGTTTCTCAATATCCGGA
>JAHFCA010000021.1:9625-12545 GCA_023249715.1 Elusimicrobiota bacterium | reverse complement strand
AAAATTTTTTATGCCTAGAATTTTAGTTGTCCGTTTTTCTTCCCTGGGAGATGTCATCTTAACGACTCCCGTTTATCGCAACCTAAAAACCCATTGGCCTCGGTGCACAATTGCCGTGGCGGTAAAAGATTCTTATCAAGAAGTCTTAAGTGGGAATCCGTATATCGATGAGATTATTCCTCTTAAGAAAGGAACATCGATTTTTCGTTATATTCAAAAAATAAGAGAGAAAGATTATGATATTCTCATTGACCTCCACAATAATCTGCGCTCTAGAATTTTGGGATTGTTTTGTGGCATTAAAAAGAGAGTTCATTATAAAAAAGCCCTGCTGGCAAGACGCCTCCTAGTTTTAAAGAAAATTAAATCCAAGGAGTTAGAATCCCACACGCTCCAACGCTATTTAGATTGCTTAAAAATTTTAGGGCTGGTTCCGCAGGAGTATCCGCCTGAAATTTTTAAAAAAGACTCCGTGTCTGTTCCCGCTGCTTCCTTACATATTCTTGTGGTGCAAACCGCATTTCTGGGAGACGCCATTTTAACGACCCCCATGTTTACTCACCTTAAAGCGCAATTTCCCACCGCCCAAATTACGCTGCTGTGCACGCCTGAAATTAAAGATATATTTTTGGGGAACCCCGCCATTCATGAAGTTTTGATTTATGATAAAAAAGGGCGCGATAAGGGACTTTTTTCCTTTTGGCGGTGGAGAAAATTATTGCGCGGAAAATATGATGTAGCCCTCCTGCCGCACCGTTCTTTTAGGAGCGCGCTCTTAATTTGGCTCTCTCAAATTCCCAAAAGAATCGGGTTTGACCGCAGCGAAGGCCGCTTTTTATTGACAGATGTAATCCATTTTGATTGGAATTCTCATGACTCGACAAGGAACCTTCATCTCTTAAAAGCCTTAGGCATTGCAACAGACTCCCAGGCCGCATTAGAAATTCCTCTAGAAAGAAACAAGTTCCATTTTGAAGATTTTTTAAAAGAGCATTCCATCCCAAAAGATACACTTTTGGTGGGAATAAATCCGGGATCGGTATGGAAAACAAAACGCTACCTTCCAGAATATTTTGCCCAAGTCGCGGATACTCTCACTCGAGAATGGAAGTGTCAAATTATTCTTTTTGGCAGCGCCAAGGACTTAGAAGCGGCCGCCGCAGTAACCCGCGATATGAAAACCAAGGGTATTAATTTATGCGGCCGCACCAATTTAAAGCAATTGACAGCTCTTGTTTCCCACCTCTCTTTATTTATTACAAATGATTCCGGCCCCATGCATTTGGCCTGCGCTTTAAAAATACCGGTCGTTGCTATTTTTGGCCCCACCACAAGAGAACTTGGTTTTTTTCCTTTAGGAGAAAAAAGTAAAGTGGTGGAGCTCGACCTTCCTTGCCGTCCCTGCTCCCTCCATGGGGGGAACGTCTGCCCCTTAGACCACTTTAAGTGCATGCGGGATCTCTCACCGGAAACAGTGTTGAAAGCTTGTGAAATATTTTTATGAAAATTCTCCATCTTTTAGATATCCCATGGTGGAGTGGATTATCCGCTTACGCGTTCGATACTCTAGAGGCTCACCGCCATTTAGGTCACCAAGTTCAATTAGCGGCGCAAAAAGATTCTTTACCCTATAAAAAGGGGAAAGAGTTGGGATGGAAAGTTTTTCCAATGGGAGGACGGCACCTCTTTGCTTCCATTTTTAATTTTTTTAAACTGCTCTTTTTAAGAGAGCGTCCCGATCTTATTATTATTCATACCGGTTCTGCCCATTGGATTGGAGCTTTGCTTTCAAAAATATGGGATATTCCTCTCATTCGTATTCGGGTGACCTCTCAAAAACTTAAAATAAACTGGTTCACTCTAGTTCTCTATCAACACTGTAAAAAAATAGTTTTGGCCTCAGAAAATATTCGGACCGATTGCCTTGAACAACTTAAAAACTTAGAACGGGATAAATGCATTACTCTCTATCCCGCGGTAAAAGGCCAAACCAAAAATTTAAATCATCCCGATGCGCCGTTTAAAATTGGAATGCTGGCTCGGTTAGACCCTGTTAAAGGCCACACCTACTTTTTAAAAGCCGCAAAAATAGTTCAAGAACGGTTTCCTAACGTGGAATTTCATTTTGCCGGAGCCGAAGAAAACATAATCTGGGGTGATCTCTTAAAAGAGATCCATTCCTTAAACCTAAACTATTGCTTTTATCACGGGTTTTTAAGAGAATCGGAAGTTTGGAGTTATTTAGAATCATGCGATATCGGAGTCCTCTCTTCCATTGGGTCGGAAGAGGTTTCCCGAGCCACTTTAGAGTGGATGGCCGCGGGGAAACCGGTCGTCGCGACAAAAGTAGGATCCATTACGGAACTCATACAAGACCCCTTGGGAGGATTCCTGGTTCCACCTAAAGATCCTGTGTCCATGGCGCAAAAAATTTTAGAAATTTTGGACAATAAAAACTTGGCTAAAAAATTGGGCGCCTTTAATTTAGAGGCTTCAAAAAAATATTATTCAGAAATCTCCCTGCAGCAAGCGTGGGACAAAATTTTAAGTTCAATCCGCGTTTAAATGGCTTCTTCTAACTTAAATTTTCTTTTAGTGCGCGCCGACAAAATTGGAGATTTAATTTTAACCACTCCCGCCATCGAAGCCTTTAGGGCCGCCTATCCCGAAGCGCATCTTACGTTTTTAACAAGCTCCTATGCGGCTCCTATTCTGGAGAATAATCCTTACTTAAATTCCATTCTCACCTTAGAAAATTGCGGGGGCATATCCTCCCTGCCTGATTTGGTTCAAAACTTGAAATTGCGCCAATTCAGCGCCAGTATTCATTTTTATGTGGATTCTAAATCGGTTGTTGCGAGCGCCTTAGCAAGAATTCCCTTACGGATAGGCCCCTTTTCTAAATCTGTTTCTTTGCTCT
>JAHFCA010000021.1:0-9615 GCA_023249715.1 Elusimicrobiota bacterium | reverse complement strand
AAATCGGAGAATCCGTCAGAACAGATCCAAAGTGGAAAAACATGAGGCCGATTATAATTTGGATCTCGTCCGGGTGTTGAGTCCTTCTGCCGGCCGCTATTTTCCAAAAATTTTTCTAACGGATAAAGAAATACAGTGGGGCAATGAATTTTTAAAACAAGTTCTGAAAGATCCCTCTAAAAAACCCATTCTCATGCATCCGGGATCTAAAGGTTCGGCGCAAAGCTGGCCCCTTGACCATTTTTTAGAACTGGCTCAACAGGTCGCGAACACAATAGGGGAAGTATTCTTTACGGGTGGAATCGGAGAAGAAAACCTTCTAGAGAGAATAAAAGAGTTGAATCATCCGCGCATTCGTACTATTCCGGCAGGCAGTCTTACCCTCCGCCAAATGTTCTCACTCATTGCTTCTGTAAAGATGGTCGTTTCTAACTCCACCGGCCCTCTGCATATGGCGGTAGCCTTGAGGCGTCCCACCCTCTCATTTTATCCTAAACTTCCTCTGGTTACTTCCAAGGAACGATGGGGACCCTATGCAGAAGAAAACTTCCATAAAGTTCTGGAACCCTACGACCCGTACGCCCCGATGAGTTCTATTACAGTCGAGAGCGCTCTAGAAAAAATTAAAGAGCTTAGCTCTATTACTGGGTAGGACCTTTACCCGAATAATTCAGTCGGATTATTCGGGTTTATTTAGAGATTGGGAATATTCTTCCCGATAGATCTTAATAAAGGCAATGAGGAGTGCGACCACGAGGGGTCCTAAAAAAATGCCCATGAGTCCATAAACTTTGATCCCGCCTAAAATTCCAAAGAAAAGAAATAAGATCGGGAGCTTGGTTCGACTCCCAATGAGAATAGGACGTAAAAAATTGTCGACTAGACTGACCACCAGAGCTCCCCACACCAATAAAAATATTCCTCTGCCCGGAAATCCCTGCATAAAATAATAGCAGGAGACAGGCAACCAAACAGCGGCGGGGCCAATGAGAGGAATAATAGCCGCTAAAAGAGTGGCAAAACCCAATACCACCGGAGAAGTCGCTCCCACAACCAAATAGCCAATCCCCGCCAAAGTTGCTTGAGTCAGCGCCACAATAAAAACTCCCCGCACAACACTCGTTACCGTAATATAGAGCTGGTGGGATATATTATCTTTATGCTTCTCGTCCATTGGCACCAGCTCTTTAAAACGATGGAAGAGGGAGGGGCCGTCTCTAAAAAGAAAAAATAAAGTAAAAATCATTACCATCATATTGACAAAAAATAGGAAGGCGTTTTTAGGAATATTCTTACCGACCTGAGTAAGGAAATTAATAAAATTATCAATCAACTCCGAAACAATTTCCTGAAAGTTGGTCTGAACCAGTCCCAAAACTCCGCTTAAAGCGGATTCTATCTCTTTAAAAACAGAACCATTGAACCGGATGCCTTCTTGCTGCCAATTTCTTACGGTATCTCCAAACCCTTCTAAAACAGGCAAGACTCTAGAAATCTCCCGAATAAAGAGCCACATAGAAAAGATAACAGGCACCACAATAACTAGGGTGACAAGCGCCGTGGAAATACAACTGCTTAAGTTAGATCGATTCGTTCCAACTCTGTGCAAAATAAAACGGTGCAATGGATAGAAAATTAAAACTAAAACCAGAGCGCCTAAAATTCCGGTATAAAAGGGGGAAAGGATATGCAGAATTTGAAAGAGAAGGAAAATAAAAACCCCGACAAAGAAATATCGAAAGAGTTTTTCTTGTTTCATGGCTGCCGCGGAATTTCCTTTTTCTTAAAACACAGAGAACAGAGAATAGATCCTCCGAGGATAAGGACAATTACTCCCAGAGAGAGCAGGGTCGGAATTTTATAAAAATGAACGATCAGCATTTTTATTCCCACATAACACAAAACAATCGAGATGCCAAATTTAAGATACGTAAACAATGGCATTATACTATTTAAAATAAAGTAGAGGGTTCTAAGACCTAAAATGGCAAAGACATTCGAAGAATAAATAATAAAGGGATCACGGCTAATGGCTAAAACCGCTGGGATTGAGTCCACCGCGAATATCACATCCGAGGATTCTATTAGGACTAATACCACAAATAACGGGGTCGCGTATAGAGCCCCGTTGAGTCGCACAAAAAATTTCTGATCCACATATCCCCGAGTGGCAATGGGAACATATTTTTTTAAGAGTTTCAGCATTGGATTTTTTTCGGGGTCCAGTTTTTTATCCTTTTCGAAAATCATTTTAAGACCGGTAAAAATTAAAATTCCTCCAAAAATATAGATAAGCCAATAAAACCGGTTTAACAAGGCAGTCCCCACAAAAATCATGATAAAACGCATCCCCAAGGCTCCCACAATTCCCCAATGCAATACGCGAGGCTGAAAATGGTCGGGAACTCCAAAATAATCAAAAATCATTAAAAAAACAAAAAGGTTATCGATGCTGAGAGATTGTTCAATAATATAACCGGTAAAAAATTGTAATGCTTTTTCGTGACCTAAAAAGAAATATATTCCACTATTAAATGCGACGGTAAGAAAAACAATAAATCCCCACCAAAGGCTGGCTTCCCTTAGATTCACTTTATGAGCATCTTTATGAATTAATTTTAGATCGATAAACATCACCACAAAAATTAAGCCATTAAAAATAATCCAAAAAAGCGCGGAAGTACTCATTTTAATTTTCTAATTTAGTTTGAAATTTACGCCAAGCTCTTTTCTTTTGTTTGCGAATTTTTTCCCATTCTTTTAGGCGTTTAGACGTCTGAGGAGAAATGCGCATTTCCACCTGATCCACAAGTTCTCTTAACGCTAAGAAACGGTTTAAGGATCGTTGCCGGCTGGATCCTATTTTAACCACAATTTGTTGGGGCGGATATTTCAGCAGGACCGTATTGGAAGTCTTATTGATCTTTTGACCCCCATGCCCCGAACCACGCACAAATTGTTCTTCTACTTGCTCTATAGAAATACCTAATGCGGCAATTCTTTTTTTAAGTTCTTCTATTTTTCCCGCGGAGACAGGAAAAATTTCATTTAATTGCATGTGATTTTCGCGTAAATGAACAGAATAAATAAGGCGCGAGTCGGATTCGAACCGACGAATAAAGGTTTTGCAGACCTCTCCCTTGCCACTTGGGTATCGCGCCAAAAAACTTTAATTTAAGCATACAAACGTGGGCCCTGCTGGACTTGAACCAGCGACCATCCCGTTATGAGCGGGGTGCTCTAACCAACTGAGCTAAGGGCCCGAGAATCATTACTTACTGAAAAATCAGTCTATCTTCCACCTTAATATCTATTTTGCTTTTTATATACGGACATATTAGACTCCTTATTCTATTTTTTTATATTCAATTCTGCAACTTACCGACTCAATAGTTTTGGACTCGTGATTTTCTGGAAATTGGGAATTTTTTTGTATCCATAGATCGATCATTTCCAAATCAAACCGAGTCGAGCGACCCAACTTCACAAACGGAATCTTTCTTTGGGATACCCACTTATACAAGACGGCGGAAGGAGTCCCAATATATTGGGAGAGCTCTTCTACATTAAGGAGCCTCTTCTCCATCTTAGAGTACCCTAGTCAGCCTTCTACAAAACATCAGAAAGGTCAGAAACACCAGAAAGATGACCTTAAAAAGGGATGGCTTCTGATATTTCTGGTGTTTCTGATGTTAAAGATCGTGAAGGACGGCGGACAAGAGATCGCATGTAGCTGGTGCAAGGACAAATTTGGATTGAGCTGGAAGATCGTGCCGCAGGTATTGATTGAGGCGATCAAGGACCCTGACACCGCATCCGCGAAACGCGCGATGGAGGCAATGATGCAGATGATCAAGATCGACATCGCCAAAATCGAGGCAGCCCGCTGCGGATAAATAGCTATGAGAAAAATTATTGTTCTATCTTTTATAACGCTTGACGGGGTGATCCATGCGTCCGGCGGGCATGAGGAAGATACCTCCGGCGGATTGAAGCCTTTCGAATTACTGCTCGGGAGAAAGACATTCGAGATATGGGCATCGTATTGGCCTCAGCATTCCGATCCCTTCAAAAATTGGGGTTGAAAACCGTCGAGAAACCTGCTAAAACCAACGTATGAGAGTAAAATCAATTTTCGGGACGAACCCATACTTACGTCAAGCAAATATTCGAGAAGAAATGACCGAACGCATAGTTCGGGATTCTTGTCTCATGGAAGGACTCATTCTTCCTCCATTAACCAAAAAGAAATACCTATCTATTCTCTGACAGAAACTTTTTCAAATCTCTTTTTCCATGAATTAAGGTCAAAATTGAAACGTGAGAGGGATCTATGGCGTAAATTAAACGACATCCTCGAACAAAAATTTCACGAACATGAGGATTGCCATATTCTGGAACCATGCGACCCCGTTGAGCAAATTGAGTTAAAGAGCGGCTCGCATCCCATATTTCCCGAACCACTGCAGCTGCATAAAAATGAGAATCGCGAACAATGTAAGTAAAAACTGATTCGAGATCAGAAAGCGCTTCAGCAGACCAAATTACTTTCCGATCCATTTCGATATTTTCTTTTCGACTTGTTGTTGTGTAAAAACTCTTCCCTTTTTTATATCGTCCATCCCCTTCTCTATTTTTTGTAGGACGTACAAATGATACTGAATGTCTTCTAAAGAACAATTATCTGGAAGCCGTGATAATAGCCCCGAAACTTCTTGTTTTATTTTCTGCATTAAGCAATCCCTCCCTTACTCTGCTAAGCTATCATAATCATAGAGGAAATTTACTATATTTTCAAGGCTTACTGGAGGTGTCCATAGAGGTGTCTATCCTCGGGTTAGAATGAGTTATAGTGGGTCAGACCAGGTTAAATGAAATTTTGCAATGTATAAACGGTAAATCGGGAAAGTCCAGTACCTTTAAGATTTTTCAAAATGTAGCCTAGACCGATTATGAGCGGGGTGCTCTAACCAACTGAGCTAAGGGCCCAAAAATTTTCTTAGTAAAACATTATTATACTAATTTTTGTTAACGGGATAACCTTCGTTCTACAGATGGTGCGCTAGCCCATTGAATTCGCGTAAATTTTGTTACAAAAAAGTTACATTTTGTTTGAGAAAAGTTTTGAAGATATTGTTTATACTCTAACTATATGATCCATTTCTGGTTAGGGAAAAGAAATAGAGTTTTGATAAAACTAACCGCAACAACCGTTGCGGCTAGCTTTTTATTTACGACGGTAAGCGCCCCTTTTGCGCAAGCTTCCTTTTGGGATGAAAGAAGGAAAGCGGCAGAAGAGTTTAAACAAGGTAAAGAACCCCAACAAATCGCCTCTGCGATAGGGATGTCGCCAACTTTCAATAATAATTCTCTTATGAGAGGTTTCCAATCCCAGATTTCTCCTCAATCCCTACAAAGTCTCCTGCAAAAGGCCCAATCTGTAAAATCTCGCGCTCTTCGCTCTAAAGCTTCTGCCTCGTTAAATCTTCCTGAAGGTTTAGCGCAGAGAATTGAACCCTACGGGAATATTGAGAGAGTATACTTAACGAAGGGAAATAAAATTGAACTCTCCAACCAGAACAGCCTCAACTCGCAAGAGCCGTTAGTAGTTCTCATTCAGGATGCCCACGGAATTTACAGCGTGCAAAAAAATATCGCTTTGCTTCTTAAAGAACTATCCTCCATGGGCGCGGGAGTTGTGGGAGTGGAAGGAGCGCAAGGTAGAATTCGAGGGCTGGACATTTATCGAAATTATCCAAACAAAGAAATTTTAAATGGTTTGGCTGGCTACTTATTAAAGAAAGGATTGTTAACTGGCGTGGAGAAGGCGGCATTATCTCGATCGCCCGAAAGCAATGTGGACTATTACGGGGTGGAAGAGAAATCTAAATATGATGAACAGGTCCAAAGCTTTAAAAATAGTTTGTGGAAGGGCGAAGAAGCGCGCGTTTGGCTGTCGTTAGCTGAAAGGGAGATTAAAGAATTAAAGGAAAAAGTTTATGGCTCTAATCTTAAGGAGTTAGATCAGAACAAAAATAGATATGAATCTGGAGAGATCAAGCTGGGAGAGTGGCTGGAACACTTAGCGACAAATGTTTCGCCTGAAAGCAATGTGAGCCTTTATCTTAAGGCCTATCGATTAGAAAAATCAATAGATTTCAGAAAAGTGGAAGCAGATCAAAAGAAATTATTAGAAGGGTTGTCCAGCAGATTAAACAAAGTTGAGTTAACCGCTTTGTTGGAAGAGAGCATTGCTTATCGGCTTGGAAAGATTGGTTATGGAGAATTTTATTGGGGGTTGAAGCTGAAATGCGAAAAAGCGGGCGTTACACTCACCCCGGAGATGAAAAACTATATCCACTATCTTTCGTTGGTGGAGGGAATAGATCGAGAGAAATTATTTAAGGAATCAAAAGAGTTGGAGCAGAAGCTATTTGCCAATTTAACGCAAGGAAATAAGGAAGCGGAAAAGTTATACAGAAAAGATAAGAACTACAGGCTGTTAGTGAAGGCGGTCGATTTTAGATTGAGTGTTGAAGAGTGGAACGAATATCAGAATGTAAGAGAGGAGATCGAAAATATTGGATCTAAATCTTTGCAAGAACTATTAAGAAACGTTAGCCGTTTTAATCAGCTTTCCCACGAACGAAACTATATTTTTGTAGATAAGTTGACTTCACGACTCAAAACTCGCAACTCACAACTGTCGGTGCTCGTGTCAGGCGGCTATCACAGTAAAGGCGTGGAAGAATTATTAAGGAAGAAGAGAATTTCTTATATCACACTCCGTCCAAACATGAATGTGGAGGAAACTCAAGGTGGCTACCATCCTCTTCACGCATTCAAGAGAGATTTAATGCCTTTAGAAAAAATGTTTCTGCCAGAAAAAGTTACGTTAGCTCCGCCTCTAGCTTTAGCGAATACGGAATCTGTGAGCGGGGAGGCGGCGCAAGGAATTCTAAATATATCGGCAGTGGCAGGCGCGGCCGAAGGAAATGGTGGCTTGAACGCTTTATTAAAGGAAGAGAGGAAAATTGGAAACTCCTTTGTTGCGGTAGTAGGCGGCATTCGCGCGGCGGTATCTAAGAGCGGAAATCCAGAAGCGTTAAAAGCAAATTTAAAGGAAGCAACTCTAAATACTGAAGAGTTTGAGTATGGCCAAACAATTCCCGACGACAACCAAAAAAATATCCTCACATTCGCCGTGAAAAAAGAAAAACCCTCAGTTCTCGCGCGAGCCGCTCTCCTTATTAAAACAGACCGTGCCAAGCGACAAGCAGAAAAGATTATTAGGTTCGCGCTCCATTTCAAAAAGGTTTATACCGCCTCTGGAGAATTTATCAAGCAAGGAATTCCAAACTCGATTTCTACGGTTTTAGGTGACGGTATAAATGATGGAATGGAGATTGGAGGGGTTGATCCAGGATCGGGAACCATCAGCGGAAGTCAAAAAGCAGAGGATGAGAGAATTGGATGGGAGTTTTCCAGAAGAGCTGGTTCTTTAACAACTAATTCAGAAGCGGTGGAGATGGGGGTTGCTTATTGGAAAGGGGAACTTAGAACCACCCCAATTGAAAGACCATTTCGTGCGAGTAGAAAAGAGGATGCGGTAGATATAAACGATTTGCCGGATAAAGAAAAATTGCGGTTGGAGAAAATAGGGGCGAAATCTTTGTTGAATGGGGAAGGAGTGATCTCCATGCTTGTAGCCGGAGCAAGCTCAAGGATGAATACAAAAGAGGCACCTGATGAAGTTAAAACGCTTGTGGAAGGAAGAGAAATTCTTTCTAAGGCCGCGGTACCCATCGGAGTTAGCAACGGCAGGGTGGTAACCTATTTGGGCGCATTTGGCCAAAATCTTTCCAGAATGTTTAGATCAGTTGAAGAACAAGCAAAAATAAATAATCTCCCAAGTTCAGTTTGGAATAATGATGTTGTTTTTCTATCGAATAATCAATATCGTTCTGAACATGAAAGACTGTTGCTAGAAAATAATAACTATGGATTAAGGGGAGAACAAATCAGATTTTTTAATCAGCCTCTAGGAGCAAAGTTTGCGGGAACGCTGCAAGATGTTAAAAATTTAAAGAGCAAGTTCCAGTCAGAGTCTGATTATCAAGAAGCTCTTCAATACTCTCAAAATATTCAGGTAAAACTTGAGGGCGGCCAAAATTCATCCGTTATCTTGGAAGGGGAAGAAGATCCTTGGGGGCATGGCGAATATTTGCACCAACTGGTAGTCAGCGGTGAGCTTTTGCGCATGGTTGATAACGGCAAAAAATGGGCGTTCGTAAAAAATGTAGATAACTATGCGGCAAAGTTCGATAAAACATGGCTCGAGCTTCTGGGGCTCTTTTTAGAGAGAGGGTTAGATTTTCAGCCCGAAGTTTCTCCAAGATCGCCCGGCCAAAAAGGTGGAAGCCTAATTGTAATGACAGATAATGGGGCTCATCAGTTGGCGGAAGACCCCAATATTGAAGAGACCAACAAAGTAAAAGGTACCCTCATGAACCCAACAGATTCGTACTGGTTTAATGATGCGGTTGCATTTTTTACGCCTCGATATGTCGTTTCCATTTACAAACAAGAAGGCCAGTCCGATGAAGACTTTATCCAAGAATTAAGATCGGCTAGTCCTGAAGAAAAACAAGCAATTGCGGCACGCGGAAGAAAAAAGTTTCCAAAGATTTTTGATGCAAAACCGGCGAAAAGAATAAAAGCGGTGGCTGTTAAACCAGAAACCAATTTATGGCAGTCCACTGGAGTTGTGGAAAAGGAGATAAAAATCGAAGCAGTGGGAGTAAGAGGCGCACGAAATGTGCCCATTGAGAAATATAAAAATTTAGACCCCGATCAAAAAATGAAGATTCTTGCTTCTTTAAGATTCCTTTCTACTAAAAGCTGGACAAAGAGTGTGGCGGAAGTTGAAGCAGCGCGCCAAAAACTGGAGGCGGACATAGGCCGCCCTGTAACCGATGATGAGCTTTGGATTACACTAGAAACATATCAAGGCAACAAAATTCTGGCCGATGACATTTTGCTTTATATGAGTGAGTCCGAACTTGTGACTCCTGGAGTTTTAGCAGGAAAAAATGAAGAGGCTTCTGCTCCTGGAAAAATTCATTTCATATTTGATGCGCATAGAACTCGGGCCAGTTTTTTAGAGACTTTAATCGCAGGAGTGAAATTGGCGGATCATATTCTCATTGAAGAATCGGGGGGATGGGATGAACTGTACAATCAAGTTTCACAGGGAACATTAACTCCGCAAGAGTGTCTGAATCTGCTTTTAAGGGGGGGCAGGAAAATTATTTTTGAAGAAGCAGTCCTTACAACTCTTACTGCTATCTATCAGTCAGGGAAAAGGATTTTCGGAGGGGAAGAGATTGGCGAAAATGAAAAGATATTGTCCCAAGCGATGCTCTTGAACGGACAGTTGGGCGGCGCTCTCATCGAGGGATATCTTTTAGAAGCGGTGAAATTGTATGAAAATATCGTACGACTGCTGGGTAAACTTACTTTCTTGCAAGATCAAAGTTTGATTAAACAAATTGTTGAGATAAAACAAACCTTTCCTTCAGAGGATCAACTAGTAATGAGGGGACTATCTCATAC
>JAHFCA010000127.1 GCA_023249715.1 Elusimicrobiota bacterium | reverse complement strand
CTCGTCCTCGCCAGCATTATCCTATTCGAAACCCTTTCCAAAGTCCTCAACCCAAACAATTCAGTTGGAAGCGTGAACCGAGAATAAAAAGATGGCTTTTTTTTCGAAATAAAAAAGTTCAAGCATACTTTCTAGTTGGTTGTGAGAACTGAAAGAATTTAAGTTATAATAATTGTTTTTCGGGCTCGTAGCTCAGTGGAAGAGTACCTCGTTGACACCGAGGGGGTCGACAGTTCGATCCTGTCCGGGCCCACGTTTTGAAATCTATGGAAGAAACTGTAACTTTATCTAAAGATATCTCTAAAGAAGAACTGCTGCACCGCATGCGCCATTCCTGCGCGCATGTAATGGCTCAAGCCGTGCAAAGTCTTTATCCGGGAACGCATTTAACCATTGGCCCTCCCATTGAGGATGGTTTTTATTATGATTTTGATTCCTCTCACCGTTTTACTCCCGAGGATTTAGAAAAAATTGAACAAAAAATGAAGGAGATCATTGAGGGAAACCATGCCTTTAAATGCAGCTGGCATACTAAAGAAGAAGCGAAGAGGTTTTTTGAAGAACGGGGAGAAAAATATAAAGTAGAAATTATATCCGAACTCCCCGAAGAAAAAATTTCCTACTACCATCACGACAATTTTACCGATTTATGTGAAGGCCCCCACATCGATACCACTAAAAGAATTAAACACTTTAAGCTCTTAAAAATTGCCGGATCCTATTGGCGCGGGGATGAGCACAGAGAACGGCTACAAAGAATTTATGGAACGGTGTGGCCCACCCAAGAAGAGCTGGAAAAATATCTGCACCATTTAGAAGAAGCAAAAAAAAGAGATCACCGCGAACTAGGTCCGCGGCTTGATCTATTTTCTTTTCAACCCGATTCCGCCGGCGCTGGCATTATCTATTGGCACCCCAAAGGAACTGTTCTCCGCGAAGTCATTGAAAACTATTTAAAAGAAACTCTTAAAAAAAGAAACTATCTGTTTGTCACGACCCCCCATGTGGCGCGAGTGGATCTCTGGAAAACTTCCGGCCATTGGGACTACTATCGGGAGAATATGTTCCCACCCATGGAAGTAGAACACCAACCCTATGTTTTAAAACCGATGAACTGCCCCGGCCACATTCTTATTTTTAAAAGTAAAATCCGTTCTTATAAAGAGTTGCCAATTCGCTTTGCGGAATTCGGAACGGTCTACCGCTTTGAAAGAAGCGGCGTCATGCACGGACTGCTGCGGGTGCGCGGCTTTACTCAGGACGATGCCCATCTCTTTTGCCGCATGGATCAGTTAGAAGCTGAAATCATGCAGGTCCTGCAGTTAACTCTGGAAGTATTAAAAACTTTTGGCTTTAATGCATTCGATGTTAAACTTTCTACGCGTCCGGAAAAATTTACAGGAACGAACGAAAATTGGGATAGTGCCCAAGCAGCGCTCAAGACTGCCCTCTTAAACGTAGGACTTCCCTACCAAATCGATCCGGGAGAAGGAGTTTTTTACGGACCTAAAATTGATCTGAAAATTAAAGATTGCCTGAATCGTCAATGGCAGTGCTCCACCATTCAGGTAGATTTTAATTTGCCGCAAAAGTTCGATGCGACCTATCGAGACTCCAATAGCAAAGATATCCCGTGCGTCATGATTCACCGGGCACTCTTAGGGAGTCTGGACAGATTTATCCGTATCCTTATAGAACAATATGCCGGCCTCTTCCCGCTCTGGCTCGCCCCTGTTCAAGCGATACTCCTTTCTATTACAGAAGGCCAAAATGCGTACATTCAAACCATTGCGGAAAAATTAAAGAAAGAAAATTTAAGAATAGAAACCGATTTAAGATCCGAAAAAATTGGCTATAAAATTAGAGAAGCGTCCATGCAGAAAATTCCCTATCTGCTCATTGTGGGAGAAAAGGAAGAAAAAAACCAAACCCTGAGCGTGCGTAAACAATCCGGGGAAAATTTAGGTTCCTACTCTCTAGAAAACCTCCTATCCCTTCTGCAACAAGAAGTCCTTGAGAAAAGATAATTTCATTTGACTCTTTGCGACCAAAAAGGTTAAAATACGTGTTCGTTTGATGCTATTATTATGGGAGGTACAACAAAAAAGTTTGAAACTCGAGGTGAGTCGCTATCAGTAAAAGTTTAGAGCCGAGAATTAATGAGCAAATAAGGTCGCGAGAAGTAAGGCTCATAGATGAAGACGGAAGCCAGCTTGGTATTAAACCCCTAACAGAAGCTCTAAATTTAGCGCTATCGCGCGGGAAGGATCTTTTAGAGTTAGCGCCAAATGCGAACCCGCCGGTAGTGAAAATTGCAGATTTTTCTAAATACCGTTACGAACGAGATAAAAAACTAAAACAATCCCGCAAGCATCAGAAAGCGGGTCAGCTTAAAGAAATCCGCATGCATGTTGGCATTTCGGAGCATGATTTAGAGACCAAGATCAATCATGCCAAAAATTTTATAGACCAAAGGTTCAAAGTTAAAGTAACCGTTGTTTTTCGAGGAAGAGAGTTAGAGCACCCAGAGTTAGGCAATCATGTGCTCAATCGTTTTAAAGGAGTTTTAGATTCTAAGTGCGCGTTAGAGCAAGATGTGGAAATCGATAGAAAAAGAATGTCCATTCTGCTCGCGCCCAAACATTAAAAATTATGCCTAAATTAAAAAGTCACAGCGGAGCAAAAAAAAGATTCCGTTTCACAAAGAGCGGAAAAGTAAAATATAAAAAGGCGGGAGCGCGCCATCTTTTGGCAGGAATGTCTTCTAAAAGAGGGCGTTTTTTAAGAAAAAAAGCTTACTTGTCCGGAGCGGAAAGTAAATTAATTCATAAAATGCTTCCTTATGGTTAATAGAAAATGAGAGTAAAAAGCGGCGTATATACTAGACAAAGAAAGAAAAAAGTTTTCAGAATTTCTAAAGGATACTATTCCAACCGCGGCAACCGTTGGCGACAGGCCATCCAACAGGTAGACCGCTCTCTCCGCTATGCCTATAGAGACAGAAAAGATTTTAAAGGGGAAATGCGGGGTCTCTGGATTTTGCGCATTAACGCGGCCGTACGAAAATTTGGATTGTCGTATTCTCAATTTATGGCCGGTTTAAAAAAAGCAAATATACTCTTAAACCGAAAAATGCTTTCCGAGCTGGCCATTCATGATTTCTCTCTCCTGGAAAGGATTGCCGAGCAATCCAAAACAGCCCTTGCTAGGTAGTTCATGCTGATAAAGTCCCGCTATGCCAAGATTTTGGCTTTTGGAGTTTTCTCGAAGCAAAATTTTTTTAGCATACTCGACGAGGGTATGGTAAAAAAATTTTGCGAAGAGAAAAACCAAAAGCCGAAATCGTAGTAGGCGCGACTTTATCAGCATGAACTAGCTAATGGATGTCCCGGACTTAAAGAAGAAATTTGACTCTTCCTTTAAAAAAATAACCCACCTTTCTGAATTAGAATCTCTAGAAAAAGAATACCTAGGCGGAAAGGGTATTTTAAAATCCCTGATTTTAAACTTAAAAACTCTCTCTCTAGAAGAAAAACAAAAAAAGGGAAGCGAAATAAATAGTTTAAAAGTAGAAATTGAAGAAAAACTTTCCCAAAAAAGAACGGATTTCGAAACATTAGAAATTGAAAAGAAATTGGGAAGTCCGGAAGATTCTTCCCTCCCCGCTGTTCCTCTCTCTCTGGGAAGATTTCACCCGATCACTTCTATTTTAGAAGAGGTCATAGATCTATTTAGAGAGTTGGGCTTCCATGTGGCCAGAGGCCCTGAAATTGAATCGGATGAAAATAATTTTGGCGCCCTCAATATCCCCAAAGACCATCCTGCCCGGGACATGCACGACACGTTTTATATTAAGGACGATCCGGAAAAAAAACTTTTAAGAACTCACACCTCTCCGGTGCAAATTCGCCTTATGCGGGAAGAAAAACCACCCTTTCGCATGATCGCTCCCGGAAAAGTATTCCGTCACGAAGCGATCGATAGCACCCATTCCTCTGTTTTCCACCAGATAGAAGGTTTGGTAGTAGGAGAGAATATCTCTTTTTCCGATCTTAAGGGAACCTTGGAAATGGCGAATCAAAAACTTTTTGGCGCGTCCGTGCGTTCTCGCTTTAGACCGTCTTATTTCCCGTTTGTGGAACCGGGAGCGGAAGTCGATATTTCTTGCACACTTTGTAAAGGCCCTGCTCCCGCCTGCCCTGTCTGCAAAGGCAGCGGATGGATTGAACTGTTAGGGGCGGGCATGGTGCATCCCAACGTTTTTAAAGCGGTCCACTACGATCCCAAACTATGGACAGGGTTTGCTTTTGGAATGGGAATTGAAAGAATTGCCATGATTCGATATGGCATCGAAGATATGCGCCTCTTTTATGAAAATCATCTCGATTTTCTAAGTCAATTTTAAACCCGGGTTAAACTATGAAAATTTCAGTTAACTGGATACAAGAAATCTTAGGCCACTCTCTTTCTGTATCCGCGGAAGACCTCTCCAAAATTCTTCTTAATTTGGGTTTTGAAGTCACCCACGCTCAACACACTCCCAAATGCGCCGGCGTCGTGCTTGGGCAAATCCTTAAAATTTCATCCCATCCCAATGCCGACCGTCTAAGAATTGTCGACGTTACCGATGGCAGAAGCACCGAAGCGCTTGTCTGCGGGGCGCCCAATATAGCCATCGGCCAAAGATGTCTCTGGGCAAAAACA
>JAHFCA010000126.1 GCA_023249715.1 Elusimicrobiota bacterium | reverse complement strand
TTTACCGGGATTCCAGTCTTTAATTTTATATTTGGAAAAATTAGGCAAATTTGCCCATAAATCTGCTGTTTTTTTCGCGCAAAGGTCGGCCATCACCAACCCCTCTAAAAGGGAATTTGATGCCAAACGGTTCGCTCCATGGAGACCGGTACAGGCGGATTCTCCTATGACAAATAGATTGGGGAGAGACGTTTGTCCGTCCACGTCTGTCTGAACGCCCCCGCAAAAATAGTGAGCCGCTGGAACCACAGGCACCGGGTTCCGAGCCAAATCAAACCCAAATTTTTTACAGGAGTTCACTAAATTGGGAAAACGTTTTTCTATGAAATCGGCCCCGCGGTGACTGATATCGAGATAGACACAATCTTCCCCCGACTTTTTCAGTTCAAAGTCTATCGCCCGGGCGACAATATCCCGGGGCGCCAGCTCTTTTAAGGGATGGTGCTTCTCCATAAAGGTTTGTCCGTTGGAGAGAAGCAGTCTTCCCCCCTCTCCACGCACCGCTTCCGAAATAAGAAGCGATTTTGCCTTGGGATGGTACAGACAGGTGGGATGAAACTGCACAAATTCCAGATTGCTTAAAGGAACCCCCGCGCGGAAAGCCATCGCCATCCCATCGCCGGTGGCCACATCGGGATTGGTGGTATAGAGATAAACTTTCCCCGCTCCTCCTGTGGCTAAAACCGTCACTTGAGCGGTAAACTTTTCCACCTTTCCGCTTTTTTTATTGAGGACATAAGCGCCTAAACAAAGGTCTGAATTTTTCTTCGATTTATTTTTATTGAGGGTAATTAAATCGATCGCGATGGAGTTCTCAAAAATTTTTATTTTAGGATGGGTTCGAACTTTTTCGCACAACGCCTTCTCTATGGCCAGGCCGGTAAAGTCTCCCACATGCAAGATTCCTCTGTGAGAATGGCCCCCTTCCAACCCCAACTCGAAATAATTCTCATTTCCATCCGTGGGAGAAAAGGCAACTCCCCACTCTTTTAACTCTTGCACTAACCTCGGGCCCAAACCGCAAATTAAATTCACGACTTCTTTTTTACAGAGGCCCGCTCCGGCGTTCAACGTATCCCGCACATGGCTGCCAACGGAATCCGTCGGCGCCATGACCGCCGCAATCCCCCCTTGCGAATAGTGGGTATTCGATTCCTCCAGATTTCTTTTGGTTACCAGAGCCACAGAATATTTCTCCGCTACTTTAAGAGCGTAGGTCAGCCCCGCAATTCCGCTCCCTATCACAAGAACTTGAGATTCCATTAGATTTCTAAATTATCAATCAGGCGCGTTTCTCCAATCCAGACAGCGCAAACAAGCATTGCCGGTGGGTTTATTTTCTCTAGAGGTTTTAGAGTTTGGGGATGGACCCATTGCAGATAGTCTACTTTGTCCCGAGGAAACACATTTAGTTTTTTTAAAAAAATATTTTTTAACCGGGATTCGCTTAAATTTTTCCTAAACTTTATTGCTTGGACACATTCCTTTAATGCCAGGGGAATCCTCGCCGCTCTTTTTCTTTCTTCTACGGAAAGCCTGCTGTTTCTAGAGGACATCGCTAAGCCATCCGCTTCTCTCACGGTAGGACAAGGGACCAGGCGAACCGGAATATTTAAATCCCGCGCCATTCGCTCTAGAATCTTATATTGCTGATAATCTTTTAACCCAAAGTAAGCGGAGGTAGGCTGCACACATTGGAATAGTTTGAGAACCACGGTCGCCACCCCTCTAAAATGGCCGGGACGGAACTCCCCGCACAATCCAGAACTTAAATTTTCCACAGTTACCCAGGTTTGAAATCCTTCCGGATAGAGCTCTTTATCCGTTGGCAAAAAAACCAAATCTACCTTTTCTTTCTTTAGAAGATTTAAATCCCTCTCTTCATTCCGAGCATATTTCTCAAAATCTTTCTTATTATTAAATTGAGCGGGATTCACAAAAATAGAAACAGCGGTAAAATTATTTTCTTTTTTAGACCTGCGCACCAACGAGAGATGCCCCGCATGCAAATCCCCCATCGTAGGCACAAACCCCAAAGAAAATTTTATTTTCTGAAGCTGTTTTTTTAACTCCGCTATTTTTCTTGTAACAATCATTGAGGGGTGAACTTATTGCAGTATTTCAAAACCTAAGACAGAAAAATGGCGGTCAAATGTAAATGCTTTAGAAATCCCCAATTCTTGCATCAAAGCAAACGAAGCGCAATCGGCAAAAGAAAAATTTTGATCGGAATACTTTTTAAAAATATACCAAGCTTTTAATTCGTGGGGCTTTTCTACGTAATATATCCGTACAATAGTACTGGAAAAAAGGGCGTCTCCAAAACGGATGGATTCTTCCACTCCAGATCGGTTCCGTAAAAGGGTAATCGTTTCAGAAACAATAAGATTAGACGTATAAAGAAATGGGCGGGTTTCAAGCAGAGTCCCCCAAATTTTTTCAGCTGTCCCATGATAAGAGTCGCGCTGATTATACAAAGCAGCGAACCCGCCGGTATCAATAAAAACTTTAATTTTTAACTCCCGTAAATATAGCGATCATGGTTAGCGGCAAGATCCTTATCCGCCTTGCCCCGTCCCACAATCCGATTAAGGGAGTCATTTTTCCAATCCATTTTTTGGACTTTGCGTTCCTCTAAATAAATTTGAATCGCTTCCCGAATGGTTTGAGCAATCGACTTTTTCTCCAAACGGGCCTCTTTCCTAAGATCTCCAAAAAGAGTATAAGGCAAATAAATCTGAGTCCTTTTCTCTGAAATAGCCATCCCAATCTCCTTTATGTATTACTTTATACAGTATTATATACAGTATTATAAGAAAAAACAACTAAAAAAATTTACAATAAGCAACAGGCATAAGCGGCTTTTTGGCCGCTTAAGACGGCGGATTCGATCGTGGCGGGATATCCTGTATGGGTCCAATCGCCCGCAAGGAAGAAATTATTAAGGGGAGTTTTTTGAGGAAGCCTAAATTCAGAAAAACCAACTCGGGGAGAAAGGGTGGCATTTTTTTCTCTTTGAATTAGAGAATGTGTGAGCCTGGCATTTTTACTTATTGGAAACGCCCTATTCAGATCTCGGAGCGCTAAATCTAAGAGTTCTTCGTTGGAAAAATCCAAATATTTGTGGGCTCCGCTAATGACCAAGGAAAGCGCGCCTTCCTGAGAAAGATTGTGAATCTTACTTTTATTAAAGAGCCAATGAGTCTCCATATCAATAAATCCCACAAAATCTCTATCGGTAATGGATCGGTCAAACCAAAGTGAAATAGAAAAAATTGGAGAAGATTTAAGATTTTTGATCTTAGAAAAGAACGGAGTCTCATACTGTTCTAGGCTTAAAACATTCTTTAGCGCAAAAAAAGGAAGGCTCGACACGTAAACATCCGCCGTTAGTTTTGAGCCGTCTCTTAGCTCCACCGCTTCCACCTTATCTCCCGTTGAATTAATTTTACTCACTAACGCGTTTAAAACTATTTCCCCCCCTCTTTCCCTAAGATATTTTTCTGAGGAGGGGCCGCAAAGATCGCTCAGTCCCACTTTAGAAATATAAATTCTGGAATCTTCTTTGGAGGAAAAAAAAGCTTCTCTTAAAACAACTTTAAGCGATTCCGCTTCCGCGATATGGGGCTGCTCGTTGAGCGTGGCTAAGGTCAAAGGATGCCAAAACGATTTTCTGGCGTTCTCGGATTGGTCTAATGTTTTTAGCCACTCCTCGACCGTTAATTGTGAGTTTCCATTGGGACCTAGCTCCTGTAGCGCTTGTCCTAACTTTAAGCAGGAGAGCTTCTCTCTCAAAGTGAGACTTCCTAAGTTCCACAATCCACTCAAGATATGAAAGGGAGAAGGCACGTTAGAGCATTTCAAACTAAAAAACTTCCCCTCTTTATTGACAAAATCAACAGATAAATTTTTTTGAACTTCTAAATTTTCCAGGGTTCCTATTTTTTTTAAGAATTGAAGTGTGGCGTGGTAACACCCCATTAGAAGGTGCTGCCCGTTATCCACACAAACCCCGGTAGTCTTATCGGTAAAAGAAGAAGCTCTCCCCCCCAACCGTCCAGAAGCTTCCAAAAGGGTGACTTTAAAACCCAAATCGGCCAGTTCTACGGCGGAAGAAAGCCCGGCCCAACCGCCCCCCACCACAATGGCGCTACTCACCGAGCCATACTCCTATTAATCGAAATAAAATTTCCAGTTTAGAAAGTTCCACTTTTCTCTCTAAAATTTGGAATGGGTTGGAACGAATCTTTTTTAAGATGGCGTAATAAATACTCGTCATCATTAAAGGCGCTAAAAGCTCTTTGCGATCTAGTGAAGTTAAATTCTCCTCTGCTTTCTTATAAAAGGAGTCCGCTATGCCCCCTTGGAATAAAATTAAATCCTTAAAATTTTTTAGGTCTCCGTTAGAGGATTTGCGTTTCATGAGCGCCATCCAACTGGCTGCATCAAACCCAAATTTTTTTAAATCTTCCAATGGGATATAGATGCGCCCCCGCTCCGCATCGGATTTAACGTCTCTTAAAATATTCGTAAGCTGGAACGCCACCCCCAAATGAACCGCATATTCCAAAGATAGTTTGGATTTTGCCCCAAAAACGGGAAGACACATTAACCCCACAGTACTGGCGACTCCATAACAATAAGGATAAAGCTCTTCGAATGTGGCATACGTTTTGTTTTCTAAATCCATCGCGACCCCGTCAATA
>JAHFCA010000125.1 GCA_023249715.1 Elusimicrobiota bacterium | reverse complement strand
CCGGAATCGGGATTGGAATAGCTGGGGATGTAGACCCCGACAAGGGTCTGGTACGATTTTCTCCTAACCTCAATTGGAAAAATGTGCCTTTAAAAGAACTCTTATCTCGCGATATAAAAGAAACCATTTTTGTAGAAAATGACGCGAATTGCGCTGCCTTGGGAGCGTTTGTTCTCGACGCTAAAAAAGATTGCAAGAATCTTATTTGTTTAACCTTAGGGACAGGAATCGGCGGAGGGATTATTATCCATTCAAAACTTTACAGAGGTTCCACAGGATCCGCGGGAGAAATTGGACATATGACTATTCAGTATAATGGAAGACCCTGCAAATGCGGCAATTTTGGCTGTAGCGAGAGCACTCTGGGAGCCTGGGGTTTAACTCAAACTGCCACAGAAGGAATAAAGCAGGGTCTGGCTCCTATTTTATCTAAACTTCTAAAGAATAAAAATGAAATTTTAGATCCAAAATTATTGAGCATCGCCGCTAAAAAGGGAGATCTTTTTTGCCAGCAACTCTGGAGAGACGCAGGAGAACAATTGGGAGCCGTACTTTCTAATTGTGTCAATATTTTTAATCCAGACCGAATTGTTTTATGCGGAGGAGTCTCCAAAGCAGGGGAACAGATATTACGACCGGCGCTTCATTCCCTGGGAAGAAGGGCTTTTACAGTACCGGCTCAAAAAGTACAGGTGACAGTATCTCAATACGATGAATGGCTTGGCGTCGTAGGCGCAGCGCTTCTTTTCTGGGAGAATAAAAACTAACTTTTGATAAATTTTTTTCCGCGCTTTTTTCTTTTAAGCGCATTTTTTTTAGCTCTTTTTTCGCAATCACTCTATTGTCAAATTGCCAAAAATTCTCCTATCCAATTCGAATCGGATTCTCTCGAATATAGAGAAGGCGAACAAGTCATTATTGCTTCTGGCAATGTTCATATTTATCAAACCTCTTATACTTTTCAATCGGATTATGCCTCGATCAATATCCCTGAGAAAGTTCTTAAAGCCTGGGGTCATGTTATCTTTAAAGATATTAATAAAAATGAAATTCGGGCCCATTTTTTAAATTATCATCAAACGGATGGGTCCGCAAAACTACAAAATGCGGAAGGCGCTTTTGGGCCTTGGCTGTTCTCAACAAAAAATATTGAAAGAGATAGTGAGGGAAATTTTACTTTAGAAAGAGCGAGACTCTCCACCTGTGAAACCGACCTTTCCAAATACCATCTCTACGGATACCGCATTCGAATTCTCCCTAAAAAAAGGTTTACGGTTCAACATGCTGTTTTTCGAATAGGACCTATTCCTATTTTCTATCTGCCATATTACTATTATCCCTTGGGCGAAAAACATTTGGCGTTTCAGATATTCCCCGGAAAGAGTGATTCCGAAGGAGCATTTGTAAGAACCGTTTGGGGATATCCACCAACAAACGATACCTATGTTAAAGCCTACCTCGACACTCTTTCCCTAAGAGGTGTGGGCACCGGGGGTGAATTTAATTATTACCTCAACAACCTTAAAGGGAGTCTCTATGCCTATAGGATCGATGACCAAAAAACACACCGAGTTCGTTGGAACGCAAGAATCGCCCACTGGCAACAATTGAAAGAGTCCTGGACATTACAGGCGAATACCAATCAAATGTCGGATGAATCCTTTCCCAATGATTTTTTTAGAGAGGATTTTAACCGAGTGGCGCACGATATTCATTCCGACTTTGCTTTAACGATCCAAAAAAAATTAATTTATTTACGGCTATTAACAGAAAGAAAAGAGTTATTTAGCACCCCGGAAGATAAATTTATTGTCGACCAATATACCCTACCCCAACTGGATTTAACTGTAACCCAAAGTCCTTTAGGGTTCTTGGGAATCGAAAAAGTAGTTACCGCAAATTTTATTAACCGCTTTGCCGGAAGATCTGCCCAAGGAGACCTCTTAGCTAGGGAAATACGACAGGAATCTCAGTCCCAAATCACATTCCTAAGGAGCATTACTTTAAGCAGGTCTCATCAACTGATTCCAAAACTTTTTATTCAGAATAACTTTATTAGCCAACCGCAGTTTCAAGAACTCAAGGAAGAGAATATTCAGCGAGTTGGGACCGAGACCATTCTAAGAGAAAAGATTTTATATGGAGATATTGATTGGACCTATCGTTATTCTCAAAGGCTGCAATCCAATCGGGGGAACGATGCGGGCAGAGAAACTCACGAAATACTTTTTTTCTATTGGCTGCGTCCAAAAAGAGGGGTTTCTTTAAGATTAGATTCCGGGTATCTTTTACCCAGAATAAATGGAGAAAAATTGGCATTCTCTAACCTGGATAAATACAAACCCGTCCGGGCGGAATTAAGCTTGGAACCAAGAAGAGACTTACAATTCTTCTTTAGGGAAGAATACCAATTATCCGATCCCAATACGGGTTCCTCCCATCCCCTGAGCAGCCAAAGTGAAATTTTATGGGGAGACAAAGCTTGGGGTGGGGATTATATCTCTCTGCAAACGAGTTATTTTTCTTCCCAAGACCATCAATTTGAAATGCGTCCAAGCATTCGGTACTCCCTTTCCAGAAGATGGAAGTTAGAGGCTTCGCTCAGCAGCGCCCTTTATTACAAGAATGGAAATATACTCCAAATAAATCGAGCCAATCTAGTAGAAAAAGAAATCCAAACTAAATATGAATGGCGGTGTTGGAATTTAGCCTTCCTTTTTAGAGAAAGAAAGGGAGTTTTTGAATTCCTATTTAATTTAGAACTGGAATTAGATCGTACCGACCGTATTAAACAAGAAAAACCGAATCGTGAGTCGGAATTTTACCCTTGGAGAAGCCTAAATTAGCTAGGAATCCCTCCCTATATTTGATATATTTTTACTTTTAATCCATTAAAACAACATGAAAGCACTCATTCTTTCCGGGGGAAAAGGCACACGCCTAAGACCCATCACCCACACATCCGCTAAACAGCTCGTTCCAATAGCGAATAAACCGATTCTTTTTTATGGATTAGAAGCTATTCGGGATGCCGGAATTTCTTCCGTAGGAATTGTGGTGGGAGAAACTGCCAATGAAATCAAAAAAGCAGTGGGAACTGGAGACCCATGGAATTTAAACGTGACCTACCTTCCGCAAGAAGCTCCGTTAGGATTAGCCCATGCTGTTAAAATTAGCGAAGATTATATAGGGTCGGATCCTTTTATTATGTACTTAGGAGATAATTTACTGAGGAGCGGCATAAAAGAATTTGTCATAGAATTTCAAAAGAATCGTCCCAATGCGCAAATCCTGCTTTCCCATGTAAAAACTCCGGAACAGTTTGGAGTCGCGGAACTAAGCGGGAATCACGTCATTCGCCTGGAGGAAAAACCTAAACAACCTAAATCAGACTTAGCCTTAGTGGGGGTTTATCTCTTTGACTCCACTATTTTTAATGCCGTTAAAAGCATAAAACCTTCCAAAAGAAATGAGCTAGAGATCACCGACGCGATTCAATATCTCATTGATAAAAAATTTTCGGTTACTCCCCATATCGTGAATGGCTGGTGGAAGGATACGGGAAAATTAGAAGATTTATTAGAAGCGAATCGCTTAGTTCTAGAGTCCATTGAGTCTTTCAATTTAGGCCATATAGATTCTGCCACTAAAGTTGAAGGAAGAGTGATTTTTGAAAAAGGGGCCAGCATTAAAAATAGCATTATCCGGGGCCCTTGCATTATTGGGGAAGGAACTCAAATAGAAGATTCCTATATTGGTCCCTTTACTTCTATTTACCATCATGCAGAATTAAAGAATTGCGAAATAGAACATTCGATTGTTTTGGAATATGCCCAAATAAAAAATATTAAACGGATCGAAGGCTCCTTAATTGGACAAAATGCCGTCATTCTACAGTCTCCCTCTAAACCTTCGGCCTATCGCATTATGGTGGGAGATTCTTCTCGGGTGGAGGTTCCATAATTTATGGCTCATTGGTTAGTGACAGGCGGCGCCGGGTTTATTGGTTCGCATATTGCCCATACGCTTGTTTCTATGGGAGAAAAAGTGAGAGTTTTAGACAATTTTTACTCAGGGAAAAAAGAATTCCTAGATGGCATTGAAGATAAAATTGAACTAATAAAAGGAGATATCCGAGACCACGATACTGTTTTGAAAGCCGTTAAAGGAATAGATTATGTTCTGCATCAGGCAGCCATGAGATCCGTCCCTCTTTCTATAGAACAACCCTCTGAGTGTAATGCAGTCAATGTCAATGGAACTCTCCAACTTTTGATTGCCTCGGCCCAAACCAAGGTAAAGCGGTTTGTTTTTGCTTCTTCCTCTAGTATCTATGGAGATACGGATAAATTTCCTCAAAGTGAAACGGATACTCCTAATCCTATCTCCCCTTATGCTGTTTCAAAACTTGCGGGAGAATATTACATCCGTATGTTTTCTCAAACGTATGGTTTATCGGGAGTTTCTTTAAGATATTTCAATGTTTTTGGTCCTAAACAGGATCCAAAGTCAAAATATGCGAATGTGATTCCAAAATTTATATTGGAAGCCCTGCAAGGAAAATCTTTGGAGGTTCATTGGGACGGGGAACAATCGAGAGATTTTACCTATATTGAAACCGTGGTTCAGGCGAATATTTTAGCGGCTCAATCTTCTAAAGAAGTAAAGAGTATTTATAATGTAGGTTGCGGAAATTCTATATCCCTACTC
>JAHFCA010000020.1:5000-12613 GCA_023249715.1 Elusimicrobiota bacterium | reverse complement strand
CCTGCGGGCTGACGCCCTACAGAGGTTCAAATCCTCTCCCATCCAAATGGGTTTTATTTAATTTAAACATGGGGATGTAGCTCAGTTGGGAGAGCGCGTCGTTCGCAACGACGAGGCCGTGGGTTCGAATCCCATCATCTCCAGAACAATTTCTTAAGAAAGGAAAATTTATAGATGAATATAAAAAAACGAGGGATCGGAGTTAGGGATTCGAAGGCGAGCCGAGCGCTGCCGGAGGCAGAAGAAGCGAGGCCGCCGGGCTGCGGAGGAGCGAGCGTAAGCGAGCGGGGGAGCGGGAATCCCATCATCTCCAGAACAATTTCTTAGGAACAATGAGGATTTAATTTGTCTACACTTGCATTAGCTAGAAAGTATCGTCCGCAAAAGTTTTCCCAACTGGTCAGCCAAGAAACTACCGCCAAAATTTTGCAATCGGCCATCCAGATGGAACGCGTCGCTTCCGCCTACCTTTTTTCCGGTCCTCGCGGCACAGGAAAAACAACCACTGCCCGTCTCTTTGCCAAAGCTCTAAACTGCCAAAATAGCGCGGCCCTTACTCAAAAGAAAGAAGCTGTTGAGCCCTGCGAAAATTGTTCCTCCTGTAAAGAGATCACTCTGGGAAGTGCTATGGATGTTTTGGAACTGGATGCCGCAAGCCATACCCAAGTGGAAAAAATTCGGGAAGTGATTATAAATTCTGTTTCCTTTGCCCCGGTACGAGATCCGTATAAAATTTTTATTATTGACGAAGTCCACATGCTTTCGAACCACAGTTTTAATGCGCTTCTAAAAACGTTGGAAGAGCCGCCGTCGCATGTGGTCTTTATTTTAGCGACTACCGAATATCACAAAATTCCAGCTACGGTTATTTCCCGCTGTCAGCGTTTTAGATTTCTACCTTTAACGGTTAAAGAAATCGCGGAGGCCCTTAAAAATATTGTGCGGCTAGAAAAAATTTCTATTGAAGAAGAGGCGCTTCCTTTTTTGGCTAAAGCTGCTGGCGGCGCTATGCGGGACGCTTTATCCCTTTTGGACCAAGTTTATTCTCATGTGCAAGGAACAGACCACGCTGCGATAGATCGTAAACAAGTGGAATCTATCCTCGGCAGCATTTCCATAGATTTTGTGCAGCAGCTGGTCCAAGCCATTGCAAAAGGAGAAGCGAAGGCGGTCTTAGATTGGATTGGAAAATTCTGTAGAGAAGGAGGAGACCTTACCTATCTTTTAAAGGAATTGAGGGAAGCTTTTCGAGAAATGTTAATCCGTAAAAGCGGCTACAAGGATGAAAATTCTCTTTTATCTGAAATAAGTTTGCCCACCGAACACCTAAGTTTAGAACGCATTTTGCGGTCCATTCAAATTTTAACCAAGTGCTCCGAGCAAATGCGCTGGAGTGATTCCCCAAGGATAGTGTTGGAATGCTACGCGGTAAAATTGTGCCAGCCCACCATGGCGATAGAAGAGGTGCTGCAGCAGTCAGGGCAAGTAGAGAACAAAGAGCCGGAGGAAGAATTAGTTCAAGAAATTTCTACAGAGAATTTAGCCGCCAATGAAACACAAGCGAGCGGGAATGATTTAGATCTCCATGCGGGGTGGAATAAAATTTTACATATTGTGCAACAGTCGAAGCCTTTTTTACACCAGACGTTAGAAAAAGGACAGCCGCGTTGGAGCGAGGGTCACTTAGAACTAGCTTTTGCGAAAGATTTTTGGCTCTCCGGAGTAAAAAGAAATGCTAGCTTAATAGAAAAATTAGTTTCGGAAGTGTTTCAGAAAAAAATGTCTTTAACCTTTAAATTAGAAGAGTCTTTGCAAGTTTCGGCAGAACCGCAAGACAATCAAAAAGAGGTTTTAGAGCCGCCTGCTTTTGAACAAGACGCTCCTCCAGCGCCTCAGGAATTAGAAATGAATTTAGAAGGAAGTTCTACGACAAGAGAAAATGTTAGAGTGGAAGATGATGGTCTAAAAAAGTTTGTCAACTTTTTTTCCGGCACTTTAACTAAACAGGAAAAATCCCCACCCGTTTAAAATGGTTGCGCGCCCGCAAAGTTTAGAAAAACTTCTTAATTTATTAAGGACTTTACCTTCCGTAGGACCTAAGATGTCGGAAAGGATCGCTTTTCATTTGCTTAAATTTAATCGAGAAAAGATGGAAGAATTTATAGAGATCATCCGGGAAGTGTATCAGTTAGTAAAACCGTGCGATCTTTGCGGTTATTGGGACGATCAATCTCCTTGCCGTATTTGTAGAGATTCTTCCCGAGACCCATCTCAACTCTGTGTGGTGGAAACTCCGCAGGATCTTATTGCCATGAGCCGAATAAAAAATTATAACGGCCTTTATTATGTTTTAGGCGGAGTTCTTTCTCCATTGGAAGGCATTGGCCCCCAGGATTTAAGAACGCGGACACTCATGGAACATTTAGAAACTGGAACAGTAAGGGAAGTGCTGCTTGCCTTAAATCCCGATATTGAAGGGGAAACTACATCACAGTATCTAATGAAGCAAATTCAAGCTTTAGTTCAAAAATTAAAAAACGAAGGAAAATGGGAAAATTCATTTGAAATCCAAGTTACCCGTTTGGCGCAGGGTGTGCCTGCTGGCGGAGAATTGGAATATATGGATGAATTAACTCTTATGAAAGCGTTTGATGGGAGAAGAAGCATTCTATCAAATTGACTCAAGAGCTTATTCTTCGGTATAATTATAGTTTCTACTTGGAGTTTTAGGAGGCTTTTATGGAAAGTAATTTAGAAAAATTGTCCCCACGAAAAGTAACGGTAAGAATAGGTGGGGCCGCGGGAGATGGTATCGCTTCCGTTGCAGAATCGTTGGCTAAGGCTTGTTCCAGATCTGGTTTATACGCTTTTGCCTATAATTCTTACCAATCTGTTATTCGTGGCGGCCATATTTACATGCAAATTCGCATTGGCGGAAAGAAAGTTTGGAGTCAAGGCGATTTTACCGATTTTTTAATTGCTTTAAATGCGGATACGGTTCAAAGACATGCTAAGGACGTTACCCCTGGGGGCGCGGTCATCTATAATAAGGAAAAGATTAAAGTAGATCCGAGTACTCTAAAAGCGGGTGTTACCGATGCTGGTATTCCTTCCTCTACCATAGCGGCTAAATTTGGCAAAAGTCCTGTCATGCAAAATACCGTTGCTTTGGGAGCTCTCTGCCATTTTATTAATTTTCCTTTCTCTTCCATCGAAGAGGTTTTAGTTTCCACCTTTGCGAGAAAAGGGGACGCGGTGGTTCAGGCTAACGTTGGCGCTGCTAAAGCCGGGTACGAATTTGCAAAAGAGAACTTTAAGCTGGTTCATTTTAGTTGGGAATTTTCCGATACTAAACGCATGTTTATGACTGGGAATCAAGCCATTGCTCTAGGAGCTTTAGCGGGAGGGTGTAAATTCTTTTCGGCTTATCCTATGACTCCTGCTTCTGGAATTTTGCACTGGATGGCTCCCAAGGGACCTAAATATGGCATCGTAGTAAAGCAGTGCGAAGATGAAATTGCGGCGATGAATATGGCGGTGGGCGCTGGCCAGGTAGGCGCAAGAGCGATGACAGCAACTTCGGGGGGTGGTTTCTCTCTGATGACCGAAGCGGTGGGTTTAGCCGCTATGCTGGAAACTCCCGTGGTCGTATTTAATGTTATGCGGGGTGGTCCTTCCACCGGTCTTCCCACAAAGACGGAACAAGGGGATCTATTTCAAGTGCTTGGGGCTTCCCAAGGGGATTATCCTAAAATTATAGTGGCTCCCGCCACTGTGGAAGATGCCTTTTATTTAACTGCCGAAGCCTTTAACCTTGCCGAAATCTATCAATGTCCCGTCCTAATGGTTTCTGATCTCTTACTATCGGAACACTACGAAACCATAGAAGATTTGGATTTTTCTAAAGTAAAAATTGATCGCGGGCAAATAGTTTCCGGACCTACTGATGGGAAATATTTAAGATACAAAATTACTCCTAACGGTATTTCTCCCAGAGCTTTACCGGGAACCGAAGGAACCATTTATGTTTCGGGTTCCGATGAACACGATGAAGATGGAACACTAATTTCGGATGTATTTACAGATCCCGTAAAACGTAAGGCGATGATGGAAAAACGGATGAGAAAAATGGATACCGCCCTTAAGAGTATTCCTGCTCCAGAGCTCTTTGGTTCTAAGGACGCAGATTTAACTTTAATCGGGTGGGGATCCAGTTACTATGTTATTCGGGATGCCATGCGTTCTCTGGAAAAAGAGGGAATTCATGTCAACCATCTCCATATTCGCTACATTTGGCCATTCCCGGCGGAGGCTTTTACAAAGATGTTTAAATCCTGTAAGAACACTCTCATCATTGAAAGTAATTATACGGGACAAATGGAGCGGTTTATTCGCCAAGAAACAGGGATTTCTATCCCCAATCATTTAAGAAAATATGACGGTGAACCGTTTGGTCCAGCAGAGGTCATTCAGAAAGTAAAAGAGATTTTATCTCAAAAACAAGTTCCAGAGCTTGTAACGCGTTAGAAGGGGAAATATTATGCCAGAAACTTTAGACATTACAAAATATAAATCGAACGTGGCACCCGATTGGTGCCCCGGATGTGGAGACTTTGGTGTGCTTGTCTCGCTTCAGAAGGCGTGCGCTCAATTGGAGATTAACCCTAAAGATGTTATGGTAGTTTCTGGAATTGGATGTTCCTCCAACCTACCTGGATTTTTTGGATCCTATGGAATGCATACATTGCATGGCCGAGGGGTGGCTATAGCCCAAGGGGTAAAATTAGGAAATCCAGATCTCACTGTGATCGCAACCGGTGGAGATGGAGACGGTTATGGGATTGGCATTGGTCATTTTATTCATGCCATGCGTCGTAATATCAATATAACGTATATTGTTATGAATAACCAAATTTACGGTTTAACGACCGGCCAAGCTTCCCCAACCACATTATTTGGAGTACAAACAAAATCCACCCCTGAAGGTTCTATTGAAGTTCCCATTAATCCAATCGAATTAGCTTTAGTTTCTGGTGCTACCTTTATAGCCCGAGGATTTTCCGGATCTCAAGAACAGTTATCGGATCTTATGGCTAAAGCGATTCAGCACAAAGGTTTTGCGTTACTGGATATTTTTAGTCCTTGCGTCACTTATAATAAGGTGAATACGTATCCTTGGTTTAGAGAAAGGGTGTATAGTTTGCAAGAAGAGTCCCACGATGTTAACAATTGGGAAGCAGCAATGAAGATTGCTAGATCCCCAGACAACAGAGTCCCTACGGGGATATTTTATAAGACGATCAATCCTACCTATGAATCTCTCGATGCCGGATTAAAGTTTGGCCCGCCTGCGAAACAGAGACTAGGCCTTAAATCAGAAGAAGCCCAAGTTCTAATTAACAGTTTTAAATAAAAAGAGTCGCTCTTTTTTATTTACCCGAATAATTCAGTTGGTTATGAGAACCGAGACGAAAAAGACAGTCATTTTTTAGAAACAAAAAAGTGAGAGCATACTGATGAGTATGGTCGAACTTTTTTGTGAAGAAAAAATGGCTGGATTTTTCGTCGAATTCCATAATCCAACTGAATTATTCGGGTTTATCCCAGCCTGCGCTTGAGGAGGTGACACTCACGCCATATCGCTTGGGGTAGCGAGGAGCCAAATTGTTTAAAGTACTTTTCGTGATCGTCCTGTTCTTTGCGCCATTCATGGATGTCCACGGACAAAAGTTCGTTCAGGGTTCCTTTGGGAAGGTTCAGCCCGGTCGTATCAATATCTTTTGGATTGGGCAAATAGCCGATCGCGGTTTTTTGAGCGGATACTTTTTCTTCACAACGGTTTAAGACCCATTCTAGCACTCTTAAATTTTCTCCAAAGCCCGGCCATAAAAAGTTTCCGTTTTTGTCAGTTCTAAACCAGTTGACATGGAAAATTTTTGGTTTCTTTTCTAACCGTTTACCAATATCAATCCAGTGTTGAAAATAATTGGACATGTTATAGCCGCAAAAGGGAAGCATGGCCATGGGGTCTCTTCTTACTTCGCCCACTACGCCTTCTTGAGCCGCAGTTTTTTCGGAAGCGATGGTGGCTCCTACGTAAACGCCATGGTTCCAATCGAACGATTCATATACCAATGGAGCAAGTCTGGCGCGCCGGCCGCCGAAGAGGATGGCAGAAATAGGAACTCCGTGATGTTGTTCCATGCGGAACGATATAGAGGGACATTGAGTAATTGGAGCTGTAAACCGGCTGTTGGGATGGGCTGCCCGAATGGGGTTCCCAGATTCATCCACCATGCCTGGTTTCCAAGGGTTCCCTTTCCAGTTGATAGCTTCTTTAGGAATCTCTCCGTCGGCGCCTTCCCACCAAACGGTCATGTCGGATTTAAGCGCTACGTTGGTATAGATACTGTTTTTTTGAATGGTCCTAACAGCGTTCGGGTTCGATTTAGAATTCGTTCCCGGAGCGACTCCAAAAAACCCTGCCTCAGGGTTAATGGCCCATAGACCGCCGTCAGAATCTATTCTCATCCAAGCGATGTCATCTCCAACCGTCCATATCCGATACCCTTTTTTCTTTAAAGATTCGGGGGGAACCAGCATGGCTAAATTTGTTTTTCCGCAAGCGCTGGGGAAGGCTGCCGCGATATATTGAATTTGTCCATTTGGTTTTTCAATTCCCAATATCAGCATATGTTCTGCCATCCAGCCTTCTTTTCTTCCTAAGAAACTGGCAATTCTTAGAGCTAAACATTTTTTTCCTAGCAGTGCGTTCCCGCCGTAGCCTGAACCTACGCTCCAAATGGCATTATCTTCTGGAAAGTGGAGAATCAGTCTTTTATTGATGTCGAGATCCGCTTTACCATGCATGCACTTTGTAAAATTGCCGGTAGGGCCTAAATGGTCGAGCACAGAATTTCCAATGCGGGCCATAATGCGCATATTTAAGACCACATAGATACTGTCGGTGAGTTCAACTCCGATTTTGCTGAAGGAGGAACCGACAGGCCCCATAGAGAAGGGAATAACATAAAGAGTTCTTTTCTTCATGGAACCGCTTAAAATTTCTTTGGCTTTTCTGTACCCTTCTTTAGGGGACATCCAGTTGTTATTGGGGCCAGCCTCATTTTTGTGACGCGTACAAATAAAGGTTAAATTTTCCGAGCGAGCTACGTCGCTGGGATCGGACCGATGATAAAAACAGCCAGGCAATTTTTTGGAGTTGAGGTCTTGGAGTTCTCCTGTAGAAACAGCCTCTTCTTCTAAGCGTTTTTTTTCTTCTTCAGAGCCATCGATCCATACAACTTTGTCGGGGTGGGCGAGCTTGGCCATCTCGTTGACCCAGGCGATTAATTTTTTGTTTGATGTGGGGGGTTTCATTTTTCTATTGTCTCCATTTGTAGATACGGGCGCAAGGCCTTTGGAATTTTTACAGATCCATCCTTTTCTTGATAATTTTCCAGAATAGAAGCAAACAGCCTTCCTACGGCTACTCCGGAGCCATTCAACGTGTGAACGAGCTCTTTTTTACCTTGAAGATTTTTATATTTAATGTTCATTCTTCGGGCTTGGAAATCTGTAAATAAGGAACAGGAGGAAATTTCTCTCCATTT
>JAHFCA010000124.1 GCA_023249715.1 Elusimicrobiota bacterium | reverse complement strand
GAATCCAATTTTTTATTAGAGATAACAAGACCTATTTCTCCGGAAGTATGGGCAATTGTTCGTTGTAAGAAATTGGGGACAGACCCCTCGGGGGCTGTTGCTAGTTTTTTTCTATATTGTTGAATGGATCGAGTAAGGACATTCTTTATCTGCTCTATCATGGGAACAGAAGTTTCCATTCCAAAGGCGCTGCCGGTGAGGGGGGAAGGGGCAAGACTCACTTTTTCTGGCGTAAAAATTTCTTCGAGAGGGATGTGAGTTTTTCGGAAGGGTTGTAAAGGATCGTACCCTGATCGCACTTCATTTAAATTCATTTTAGGGCGGATGGTGATGTAGGAAATCCTATTCGCTTTTAGATTTTCTTCGATGCCTGTGGAGTGGTAACCCCCCGCTACCAAAATACCAAATGAAGATCTTTTCTCTTGCATCCTTTGGCTGAGGTTTCTTACAAAAATATCGTTTCTCTCCTTGGAGAGTTCATTGAATCGGGCACCATTGGATAGCACTTTCTGTACGGGCGGAGGTACGTTGGATAGCAATGGGTGGACTGGATTCCCCAATTTCTGAAATTCCTGCCAGTCTTCTACATTGAGCTTAAAATCGATTGCTTTGCCAAGGAGGGACTCTCTTTTATCTAATTCCCGAACCTCTTTTGCTTTTGGATTTTTTGCTATGGCTTTAGACCAAACTTCCTCTTCTAAATTTTTAAGCTCTTTAAAAAGTTTTTCTCTATCGATTCCTTCTACTAAGAGGACGTACTGAATATATTCCTCTATTTCCAGTGTTAGAGAAACGCCAGATTTTTGGCACCTTTCTTTTAGATTTCCATAAAATGTTCCGTACCCTATTTTGCCTGTTCTATAGAGAAGACTTTCCTGAATGAGCGCCGTCAATTCTTTTTGGTTTAGTTTTGCGCTTAAAGATTTAAGTAATGTTTTTTGGTCTTCTTCTATTTTTTTAAAGTTTAGGGATTGTTCTAGTTTGTAGGCAGCAAGGTAGTGGGATACGTTGGACTGGTTTCCGGCTTCCGCTGGAATGACGGAGCGGGAGAGATACTTCACCCATGCCCCCAGTTTAATGTCGCCTTTTTTGTAGGCTTGGTTCCGTTGGTCTAATGCTGCAAGTTCGGTAGCGTAAAATTCGGATTTGAGAGATACTATTTCTTTCCCTAAATCTTGGCGCCATTTTTCTACTTCCGGGTTAGAAGCGAGAGTTTCTTTAAAGCTTTTTACCTGCTCTAAATATTTTTCCTTCTCTTCGACACCAAAAAATTCTACCGCCTCTTGGTCCCTGTCTAAACCTGCCACTTCTACTCCGCTTAAGGTTCCCTCTTTCATGAAGTAGCCTGCCACGCCAGCCAGAACAGAGCGGTCTGCTGATTTGCGCCATTCCTCCATGCGTTCCATTTTTCCGGCGGAGCCTTCTACGCCTACCACCGTGGCGCCAGAGTCCATCAATGTCCATAGCAGGTGAGCGATATTGCTTTGCACGCTGGGCACCCCATGCGCGTCTTGAATTTGAATAATGATGGGGCGCGCCGTTGGCGCGATATAAACGTGTTCTATTTCTCCAAAGGATTCTAATTTGGAGATTAAATTAAGGGGAAGAGGAAAATTATGAATTTTTTTAGAGGATATGGGGGAATGAGAAAGAGTTAGAGAATTTGTAAAAATTTCGGGGGTATTTAGAGGCGCTACACTAGCCGATGCCACTTCTATGGGAGAATGCTCTTGCTTTAACTCTTCGACCGCTTTTTTGCGGTCGCTCCAGAAGGAGGCCTGGGCAAAGGGGGCGCTGAGGGTAGAAAATAGAAATACAAATAATAGGAAGGACCCCATTATTTGAAGATAAGTTCTGTTTCTTTTTTTAATCCAAAAGTGGATCAAAAACATCCTCCTTGATAGTGTAATCGCTTACACTTTTTAAAGCTTTCCATACGCTCATTGTATAAAGTCGCAAAAAAACTTTTCTCAAACTTTTTGTAACTTTTTTGTAACTTTTTTGATAAGATTTAACTATGCGGCAGAATTCAATTCCCCATGATATTATCGGTACAGTGGTCCCCATCTTAAGGCAGCACCATATTCCAAAGGCAAGTCTTTTTGGTTCCTATGCGCGGGGAGAACAAAAGCCAGAGAGCGATGTGGATATTTTAATAGAAGTTCCTAAGGGGATGACATTGTTTGGGTTAGGCGGTCTCTATTCCGATTTAAAAGATGCGTTACGGCGAGAGGTGGATTTAGTGCAGTACAATTACATTAAGCCTCGATTAAAAGAACAAATATTAAAAGATAAAATCGACATCCTATGACTCCAAGAGATTCTATTCATTGCGTTGAAGATATCTTAAAGTACTGCGGAGATATTCTAACTATAAGCAAAAATCTAACCAAAGAAGAGTTTATGTCGCAAATCCTTTCTCAAGAAACAAAAAAATAAATTTCAAAAGGGAATCGGGCGGGTATCTGCCCGATTCTGCTCCGTGATTATAGTCTCTGTTCCATTCCCGGGAATATAGATATTTTTATATAGTCCCGGGATTCTATAGTGTAGTGTCTCTAACGCTTCTTTACTTTTGGCAATTTTGGTCATGATCTTTTCAACCGACGCCGTCCAGACGAAAACTTTCGGATTTTGATTATGCGCATCAATGTATTGTATCGTTCGTAGTTTTCTGACCTCTTTTGCCATCCCTCTCCCTAGGCTTCTTAGAACGCGTAGCAGCTACCGTTCTGCGCCGGAGGCAAAAAGTTACAAAAATGTTACAAAAAGTTTAAGAAAAGTTTCTAGTATCTCCTTTATACTTGAAGCAAATGAATAGGGGGAAGAAGGGATTATTGCCATTTTGGGTTAGAGGAACCGCGTTAGGAACGGCGGTCCTCTTTTTTTATGTTCAGGTTGCGACCGCAGTTGGAGAACCGGCCCGGGATTTTTGGACAAAACGTAGAGCCGCTGCTCAAGAATTAAAATCGGAAATAGCATTCACGGATCCGATATTATCTTTGTCATCCTTATCAGACAGAATTGGGGACAGCCCCCTGGGGTCTGTCCCTAATTCTATGAACCTTCCCGCATGGTTAAAGTCCATCAATTCCAACCATGCCACTCTAAAGGAACTCTCTATTCCATCCCATTGGAAACCGGAGGATATTTTAGTTGTTCACATTCAAGACGCTCATGGGAACGTGGAAGCGCAAAAAAATATAGCTCACTTACTCCAGACTTTTGAGGAAGAGGATACAACAGGAAACGCAAACACCCCCATGCTGGTCGCTTTAGAAGGAGCTCGAGGGGAATTTAATTTTACTCCTTTTCGATCTTTTCCGGATAAAGAAGTGGTTAAAGATGTGGCGGACTATTTTTTAAAGGAATCGTTTATATCCGGCCCAGAGTATGTGGGGCTAACCTCAAAAATAGCTCCAACTTTCTGGGGAGTAGAGGACGAGCATTTATATCTTCAACATGTTCAAGCGTTTAAAGATTCCGTCCCTTTAGAAAAAGAAGCGAAGAAACTTTCTCACGATTTAAACCAAATTTGCAACGCACTAAAACCAAAAATATTCTCTCCTAAATTGAAAACTTTCGAAGAGAAAATGACTGCGTATCACAGAGGGAGTTTAAACTTAGGATATTATATTAAAGCGCTTGCGGAGTTAGGTAAAGAACGTATCAGTAAAGATAGCATGATCCACAGATATCTGGAATCCACACGCTTAGAAGCCTCTTTTAACATTCAAGCAGTGGAAAAGCAAAGGAAGGAGTGGTTGAACACCCTCCTAAAAAATATATCTAGAGCCGAAACCCAAAGTCTTACTCAATTAAGTTTATCTTATAGAACAGGAAACATTTCTCATGCCGCTTTTTACGAGCATCTCTCAAAACTCTGCGAGAAAAATGGGGGGACATTAAATCGCTGGCCACAAATGGAAAAGTATATTCAATATGTTCTCTTAAGCGACTCTATTCAATCGGAAAAATTGTTCCAAGAGATTCAAATCCTAGAAGAAAATTTAATCCACTCTTTATCTAAAACAACTCATGAAAAAGAGTTAGTTCAACTTTCCCAAGATATCCTCCTCATAGAAAAACTCTTCTCCTTTAGTCTAAGCCCCGAAGAGTGGCAGCGCCTTAAAAAACGAGAGAATGAAATGAATCTTATTGTGGAACGACTGGATCGTTATTCCCACTTACGCGAGAATGTCGACCCTGCTTCTATTTTTTCAACAGATTCTCTCAAAAAATTCATATCCACATTCAGCAAATTTAACGAAGCCGCTACCGCCCGAGATTCTGTTTTGGCGACCAATCTCTTACGTTCCCTAGAATCGCATTCCCAACCTGATCGTCACTCCCGCGATCGCGGGAATCTAAACAAAGTAGTTTTAATTACAGGAGGTTACCACACAAAAGGAATTACACAAATCCTAAAGAAAAAGGGAATCGCTTATGCTATTCTTACTCCCCGATTAGGGAAAGTGGAAGGAAGCGGATCAGAATATCTAGACATTTTCCGTAGAGACAAAACTCCTCTGGAGAAATATTTTACAGGAGAAAGAATTACACTTTCTCCGCAAGGAGCCTTTGCTCTAAAGCCTCTGGGGAAAGGGTTGCCCACGATTGTCCCCATCTTAGAAATATGGGGAGCTCGCTTACTGGCTGGCCGCTACACAAAAATACAAACCTCTCAAACAAAAGAGATCAAACCTTCTCTAG
>JAHFCA010000123.1 GCA_023249715.1 Elusimicrobiota bacterium | reverse complement strand
AGTAAAAATTCCCCATAGCAAAGGGCTGCTGGGCCATTCCGATGCCGATGTTATTTTGCATGCTATTGTGGATGCCCTCTTAGGAGCGGCCGGTCTCCCCGACATTGGCGTTTATTTTTCGAATAAAGATCCCCGCTGGAAAAATGTTTCCAGCCTGTTTTTTTTAAGGGAGATTCAAAAGATTTTAAAGCGAAAGAAAATGAAGGTTCTAAATATCGATTGCGTGCTCCTTTCGGAAAGGCCAAAAATTTCTCCTTACATCGACGCAATGAAGAAAAATATCGCTCCCATTCTCAATATAAAAGCACGCGATGTGGGCATAAAAGCTTCCACCAATGAAAAGATGGGTTTTGTGGGCAAGGAAGAAGGCATGTGCGCCACCGCCATCGCTCTCCTAGAATATTAGTTCCTTGAACCCGCCCGCCATTCATTTTACGAATACCCTGACCGGTAAGAAGGACCTTTTCCAGCCTTCCCAAAAAAACAAAGTGCGTATGTATGTGTGCGGCATTACCCCGTATGACGAATGCCATTTAGGGCATGCCCGCTGCACCGTGTTTTTTGATTTAGTGCGGAGAGTTTTTCAGTATATGGGGCACGAGGTTACGTATGTGCAAAACTTTACCGACGTGGACGATAAAATTATTCAAAGAGCGTCGCAAAATAAAGAAAGCTGCGAGAGTTTAGCCAATCGCTATATCGAGGATTTCTTTTTACGTATGGGAGCTTTGAATGTGCTCAAGGCGACCCACACTCCCCGGGTAACAGAAAATATTCCTGAGATTGTCCAGTTTATCGATGGGCTCGTGCAAAATGGGACGGCCTATGTGTTGGAGGGGGATGTCTACTATTCTGTGAGAAAGTTTTCGGACTACGGGAAACTTTCTAAGCGAACTTTGGATTCCATGATTGCGGGCGCTCGGGTGGATGTGGACCCAAGAAAGCAAGACCCTCTCGATTTTGCCCTATGGAAAAAATCTAAGAGCGGGGAACCGAGTTGGGCTTCCCCGTGGGGAGAGGGGCGTCCCGGCTGGCATATTGAATGCTCCGTCATGGCGATAAAATATTTGGGAAAATCTTTTGATATCCACGGGGGCGGGCAAGATTTAATTTTTCCTCATCATGAAAACGAGATTGCCCAATCCGAAGGGTTAACTCACAGACCTTTTGCCGGCTATTGGCTGCATAACGGTTTTGTTACGGTGAATAGAGAGAAGATGTCTAAATCGCTGGGGAACTTCTTTACGATGCGAGAAATTCTCTCTCAATTTAAAGCTCCTATTGTCCGGCTTTTTCTGCTCTCTCGCCACTACAGATCCCCGCTCGACTTTTCCGATGACCTCTTAAAACAATCGGAAAGCGCGTATAAAACATTGCAGGAAGTCGCGGATATGGTGGGCTACCTGTTAGACGGCGATTGTTCTGGCGGGGAAGTTTTGAAGGAGTGGGAAGATAAATTTGTGCAGGAACTTTCTGACGATTTTAATTCGGAAAAAGCTTTAGCTCACCTTTTTAATTTGCGTAAAGAGATTTTGGAAAAAATTAAGCTTAAAGAGGTCGCCTATTTAAAAAATGGCTATAAAACGTTGGATACTTTTGCCAACCAAATTTTAGGAGTGGAGCTTAGAAGCCATTTTGATTCTGCGGAAAAAATAAAACCTGTTCGAACAAAACTACAAGAAAGAGAAGAGTGCCGAAAAAATAAAGATTGGTCCGGCGCCGACCGCATCCGCAAAGAGCTCCAGACCTCTGGCATCCTTATCGAAGACACCCCCCTCGGCCCCCTCCCCAAAACTGGGTAAGATAATCGTATGCTCTCAATCTGCCCAATGGATGCGAAGGGTAAAAGAAAGTTTTGAGCCTTGCTTCTTTATTTTCACTTTTATATAATTTCGATAATAGTGAGGAGTGTTATTTTCATCTTAAAGAATAAAGGAAGCGTATGAAAGACAGTAAAATTCCCGGCCGTTTTATTAACTGTTCAGGCGGGTACAAAGCTTTTATTCCCAATCCCTTACCCCCCAAATTAATATGGACACCAAAACTAGTCCGCGCACTCTCCGATTCCGACCTACTCCTTGGGCGTTTGGCCGGGGAAGGAGGACGGCTGCCCAATCCTCATTTACTCATGAGGCCCTTTATTGCTCGAGAAGCCGTTATGTCTAGCCGAATTGAAGGGACTCAAGCTACCCTTGGAGAACTGTTGGCTTCGGAAGCTGGAGCTTACGTGGATCGAAGCCCGCAAGATTTACGGGAGGTGGGGAATTACGTTGCTGCGCTTGAATATGGAATTAAAAGATTGCAGACCTTTCCTCTATCCCTGCGGTTACTTCGAGAGTTGCATGAAAAGTTAATGTCCGGCGTTCGCGGAGATCATGCAACTCCCGGAGAATTCAGGCGTTCCCAAAATTGGATTGGGGTCCCCGGATGCACTCTAACTAACGCCTCTTATATTCCGCCTTCTCCGGACCATCTTATGGATTGCTTAAGCACTTGGGAAAAATTTATGCATGACACCTCACTCCCCCCTTTAGCGCAAATTGCTCTTTTACACTATCAGTTTGAAGCGATACATCCGTTTTTAGATGGGAATGGGCGTGTGGGACGATTATTGATTACACTTTTTCTTGTCGAACGTTCTATTTTGCCAACTCCCCTTTTGTATCTCAGCGCGTTTTTTGAAGCGACTCGCAGAGATTACTATGCAGCCTTGCGCGGAGTAAGCGAGCGAGGGAATTGGACAGACTGGTTAGAATATTTTTTAAATGGAATTGCGCGGCAATCTGAAGATGCTCTTAGCCGCGCGGGACGCATTAATAAAAAGATTATAGATTGGAAAAGAGAAGTGGCCGGTAGCGCTTCAAAAATACCTCTAAAGCTAATAGACCTCTTGGCATCGAATCCCTTTCTAACGATTACAAAAGCATCAGAGCGCTTGAATATCGCTTTTACTACAACCCAACGCGCTATTAAAAAACTAGAAAATTTTTCTATTATTGTAAAAGTTGGAAAAGAAAAACGGGATCGTGTGTATTGCGCAAAACCCATCTTAAATATTCTTGAGGAGCCCGTAAAATTCTAGGTCCCTCCCTAGGAGCTTGAGCAATTAGTGCTTTCGAGCGGCAATGCAAGGATTTTGAGCCGAGCCGAAGCAAAATTTTCCGAGCATACTTGCAGAGTATGTGAGGAAAATTTTGCAAAGGCGCAGGCCAAAAGCCTTGCGTTGCAGCCGAATCGGACTAATTGCTCAAGCTCCTAGAACGATTACGCTTGAATTGCGAAGGTTTGCATTTTCCAAACATCTTCGGAAGGTTCTAATTTTGGATTCTTTTCTTTTAATAAACTTTTCTCAAACAATTTGTAACAAATTTGTAACATTTTAGACCTGTGATTGATATAATAATTCAATTGTGAATTCCCTATATTACGGAAGGCAGATTGCAGAGGAAATTTTGAAGTCTCCACTCAAGGCGACGAAGCTTTTATTGGCGGAGGGGATAGAAGCGGAATTTAAAGAAGCGATTCTTCGATTAGCCAAACAAAAAAGAATCCCTGTTCAGAATGTTCCGGTTCGATATCTGGACAATCGTATTCGAGGCAACCATCAGGGAGTTGCGGTAGAAGCGCCCCCCATCCAGCCTGTAGAGTTTAAAAGTTTTATCCATTCTCTTCCTTCCAATTTTAAAGGGTATGTTTGTATTTTAGACGAAATTCAGGACCCGCAAAATTTGGGAGCGCTTTTACGGAGCGCCGTCTGTTTTGATTGTTCCGCTGTTATTGTTCCCACGCACCGGTCGAGTCCGTTATCCGAAACGGTCATGCGCGCCTCCTCGGGAGCGATGGCCCATTGCCCCATCATTGAGATTGCCAATTTAGGAGTGGCAGTCGAGCGTTTAAAAGAGAGAGGCTTTTCTGTTTTAGGCGCGGACTCCTCTGCCCCAATACACTTAGGGGAGGAGAAGTACCCCTTCCCGGTGGCGATACTTTTAGGAAACGAACATCGCGGGGTTAAGCCGACGTTAAAGAAAAATTGCGATCAGCTCCTGAGCATCCGCCACTCGCCCAAATTCGATTCCCTAAATGTTTCTTGCGCGGCAACCGTTTTTTTTAACACCATTTATAATCAAATGAGGTCTCAATAGTGGAAAAGAAACCAAATCATCTCATTGGCGAAAAAAGTCCCTATCTCCTGCAGCACGCCTATAATCCCGTTGATTGGTACCCTTGGGGAGCAGAGGCTTTTAAAAAGGCGCGGGAAGAGAATAAACCCATTCTTGTCTCCATTGGCTATTCCACATGCCACTGGTGCCATGTCATGGAGAGAGAATCTTTTGAAAATCCGGAAATTGCGGAAATCATGAACCAAAATTTGGTGAACATTAAGGTAGATCGGGAAGAACGGCCCGATATCGATAAAATTTACATGACGGCGGTCATGTCTATTGCCGGTTCCGGGGGCTGGCCGCTCAATGTTTTTTTAACTCCGGAATTAAAACCTTTCTATGGGGGCACTTATTTTTCTCCTCAGGACCAAATGGGGCGAGTCAGCTGGCCTAAAATTGTTACAGCCATTAGCCAAGCCTGGGGCGACGACGAAGAAAGGCAAAAGATATTAGAAACAGCGGATAATTTTACTCAGAATTTAAGAGAATTCTTCAATAAAGAATTTGTCCCCGCTCCATTAAATGCCCAAGTTTTGGATGATGCTTTTGTTTCTT
>JAHFCA010000122.1 GCA_023249715.1 Elusimicrobiota bacterium | reverse complement strand
TCGCGTCATAACTATCACGTCCTCTGGAACCATTCGAACCTCCTAAAAGGTTCATTATAGCTCCCTCAAATGAGGACATTTCTATATTGCTAAAAGCGGACATTATCATTTTGCTGTTACATCCCAATAATGGACAGGCGCGTTCTGTGGAGGAGATGGTTGAGTTCGCGTGCGGAGATGGAGAGGGGAGGCATGAGGACGAGGGTGTCGCCAAGAGGTCGGAGCAGCAGGCCTTGCGCGCGGGCGGCCAAACAAACTTTTTTGATGGTCCCTAACGCGGGGGAGGAGCTTTGGAGTTCTATTCCCGCCATAAGCCCGGCTTGGCGGATCTGCAGAATTTGGGGGAGACGGCTCCATGCTTGCAGCTGATGTTTAAGTTGCCGAGTCCTCTCGCGCACGCGGCGCAGAGTTTTTTCTTGCTTAAAAATTTTAAGGTTTGCGATTGCCGCAGCAGCCGCTAAGGGATTGGCGGTATAGGTGTGGCCGTGAAAAAAAGTTTTAAATTCTTCAGCGCGGCCTAAAAATGCGCGATAGATATTCTCGCTCGCGAGCGTGGCCGCTAAAGGCAGATAGCCGCCGGTGATTCCTTTAGCGAGACAAAGAAAATCGGGGGAAACTCCCTCCTGTTCGCAAGCGAACATCGCCCCCGTTCTGCCAAACCCAACCGCCACTTCGTCTAATATAAGCGGGACGTTATACTTTTTGCAAATTTGCGCGAAGCCCCAAAGGTAGCCGGGGGGCGCCGTAAGAATGCCGCTCGCGCCTTGCACAATGGGTTCTAAAATGGCGGCGACGATTTTTAATTTTTTTTGTTTGAGATTCGTTTCCGCATCCTTTAAACATTGCCAATGGCAGCCCGTTTTTTTTCTAAAATCTCCCGGTTTTGGTTTTTCTCCGTTGTAGTCGTAAGCAATAAATTTTAGTTTCTCGTTCTCCGTTTTTCTGTAGGGACATTTGAAGCAGTGGGGGGCCATTGCCGATTGAGACGTAAAAAGGAGCGGCCGAAACTTTTTATGAAATAAATCGATTCCGCCCACGGAAACGGAACCAAGGGTGTCTCCATGGTAGGACTCTTTAAGAGAAAGATAAGAAATTTTTTTAGAGTCTTTTTCTTTGAATTGCCCGCTTTGCAGGCGATATTGATACGCCATCTTTAAGGCGACTTCCACGGCGGTGGAACCGTTATCGGAATAAAACACTCGGGTGAGTCCCGGCGGAGCGATTTTTATAAGTTCTTTGGCTAAAATAATTCCGGGTTCGTGGGTAAGTCCCAGAAATGTGGTGTGGGCCACTTTCTTAAGCTGATTTTTTATCGCTCGGTCGAGGACGGGATGGCGGTGGCCATGGATGTTGGCCCAAAGAGACGAAACTCCGTCGATATATTTTTTTCCGTTAGAATCGTAGAGATAAACCCCTTTCGCTTTGGCGATGACCAAGGGGTCCCATTCGCTCTGTTGCGTGAAGGGGTGCCACACATATTTAAGATCCAATCGACGATCATTTAATTTCATAATTTATTATACTAGTAAATTATCCATGAAGGAATTAATTGTATTGGGAGCGGCGGTGAAAGAGCGGGAACCGATGGCACAACATACCACGTTAGCGGTGGGCGGGCCCGCCGATTGGTACGTAGAAGTTTTTAATCTGGAGCAACTCGCGGCGCTGGTTAAAAAAGCTCGGGGCCGGGCGCTCCCGCTTTTTTTTATGGGAGCGGGCTCCAATTTGTTGGTGGATGATTTTGGAATTCGGGGTGTGGTGGCGCATCTCGGGGGAGAGTTTGAAAAATTTACTGTAGAAGGGGACAGAGTTCGGGCGGGAGCGGGAGTTTTTTTGCCGACTTTGGTAAAACAGTGCGCCGACCAATTTCTGGGCGGTATTGAACCGCTGGTGGGCGTGCCGGGAACGGTGGGAGGAGCGTTGGCGATGAACGCCGGAACCCGCGATTTGGAAATGGGAACGATCGTAGAATCGGTGGAAATTTTAGAGCGGGATGGAACCCTAAAAAATATGTTAAAAGATGAAATAAAATTTAGCTATCGTTCTTCTACTTTACAGGGAACCACGATCTGTTTTGCGACTCTAAAATTGAAGCGCGGAAATAAAGATGATATAATCCCAGCGATTCAAAAATTTTTATCGTACCGTCTAAAAACGCAGCCGATAGGCACATTAAATGTAGGTTCCGTTTTTAAAAATCCGCCCGGCCATTTTGCGGCGGAACTCATAGAAAAGGCGGGTCTAAAAGGTTTAACGATTGGGCGGGCGCAAGTGTCGGGAAAACACGCGAATTTTATTGTCAATTGCGGCGGCGCCACCGCCCAAGATATTAAAGATCTTATAATGACTGTGCAACACGCGGTAAAAGAAAAATTTTCCATTTCTCTGGACCCCGAAGTAAAAATAGTGGGGGGTCCTCGTTGACCATTCCTTCCCAAATAAAGCGTAAGCGGATAGCGGTTTTAATGGGCGGGTGGTCCGAAGAGAGAGAAATTTCTCTCAAGACAGGCCAGGCCATTCTAAAAACCCTCCGGGATTTAAAATTAAATGCGGTGGGTATAGATGTCCATCGCTCTTTGGCGAAAGAGTTAAACCGGTTAAAGATCGGCTACTGCTTTATCGCCTTGCATGGTCGGTGCGGGGAAGATGGGACCGTGCAGGGGTTGTTGGAAATGATGCGGATTCCCTATTCCGGCTCTAAGGTTTTGGCGAGCGCTTTGGCGATGGATAAGGAGAAATCTAAAATAATTTTTGAAGCGTATAAAATTCCCACCGCCCCCTATCAGATTTTTTCCAAAGAAGATAAAAAAATAAAACTTTCTTTATCCGCCCCTGTGGTTGTTAAGCCGGTAGACAGCGGGTCCGCCATCGGAGTCACCCTTGTAAAAAATCGCTCTCAGTTTGGCGGCGCATTAAAGGACGCCTTTAAATATTCCAAGAGAGCTCTTGTGGAAAAATTTATAGCCGGGATAGAAGTGACAGCTCCCGTCTTGGGGGAAAAAGTTTTGCCTCTCATAGAAATTGTGCCCAAAGGAACCTTTTATGATTTTTCTTCCAAGTATCAAAAGGGAGGCTCCGCGCATATTATTCCCGCGCGGCTGCCCGAGAAGACAAAAAAATTAATTGCTGATTACGCCCTCGCCGCTCACAAAGCCCTGGGCTGCCAAGGCTGTTCCAGAATAGATTTTATGGTGGATAAAAAGGGAAAGCCCTGGATTTTAGAGCTGAATTCCATTCCGGGCATGACAGAAACTTCTCTTTTTCCGGAAGCCGCCGCGGCAGCGGGCATACGTTTTGCTCCATTACTTTTAGAGATTATTAAATATTCTGAATGAAGCAAATAAGGCAAAAAGTAATCATTCGGTCTAAGGCGAGAATAGCTCACCTCAAAGGATTTTTCTGGAGCGGCTGGAAAACTTTTGTCGTGGTCTCTTTTCTGTTGCTGGCGGCCTATGGATTTATGCTCTCCAAAGAAACTCTATTTCAGAATGAATTATTTTTGGTAAAATCTATCTCGGTTCAGCCCCAAGGAACGGCGGCTTCTAAAGTGTTGGCTCGGCAGCTCTCGTCCTTAAAGGGAAAATCCATTTGGGCTCTGAATAAAAAGAAATTGGCCGGACACCTTAAAGAAGTTTTTCCCGAGATTCGTTCAATAAAGATTAAAAGATCTCTGCCGGATAGCGTGGCCATAAGTTTTGAATTAAGAAAAGCGCGGGCGCTTATAAAAACAGGTTCTTCGGATAGTTTTAGACGTGTGGACAAAGAAGGAGAATTTATTTCCAACCGGTTTATAGAAGAAGATTCTAACTCCTTGACGGAACTATTCGTGCCTGCTAAATCCTTTATTCCCGCGGGACTTTCCTTTTTAGACTTATGGGAAAAAAATTCCGCTTATACAATAAAAAAAATTGAGGTGAATGAGTGGAGCGAGGTGTCCGCCTATTTGGAAAGCAAACATCCCGAGAGCGCGGGGACCAAAATTATCTGGGGTTCTGTGGAAGCGGGAAATTTTAAAGAAAAGCAGCAGCGGCTGCAGACGGTGTTGACCGATTTAGAAACTCAGTCTTTGGAAGCCAGGGTAGTTCAGCTAAAAGATATTTTTATTTCAAATAAAGAAAATAGAGAAGGGGGGCAAATAGTGGGTAAAGCGTTTGTACAATTATCCAAGGGGGAACCTCAGGTTCATTAACTATGGCGCGATCTATAATATTGGCTGGATTAGATATGGGGAGTTCCCATGCGGTGGTGGTCATCGGTAAAAAAGAGAATGAGAATGGGAGGATTACGGTTTTGGGGGCGGGGAGAGCTCCTTGCCGCGGGTTAAAAGGGGGAGTGGTCGTTAATATTGCGGAGTCTAAGTTGGCGATTAACAAAGCGGTGGAACAAGCTGAATCGCAGGCGAAAGAGACGGTGGAAAATTTGTTGGTGGGAATTCGCGGTTCGCATATAGAAACCTTTAATCATAGAGGAGCGATTGCCATTTCTCGCACGGATAAGGAGATCGCGACCGAAGATGTGGAGAATGTGATGGTGAACGCCAAAGCCATTCAGCTCTCCAGCGACAGAGAAATTTTGCATACCGTAGCCCAGGATTATTCCGTGGATAAACAGTCCGGCGTGGAAGATCCGGCGGGAATGGAAGGTTCCCACTTGGCGGTGGATGTGCATATCGCGGTGGCCTCTTCCTCTCACGTGAATAACGTGATCAAGGCGATTAACCAGGCGGGTTTTACCTGTGAAGATCTCATTTACGGAACATTTGC